>JBAZFD010000070.1:0-527 GCA_041653575.1 Thermodesulfovibrionales bacterium | reverse complement strand
AGCGGATTGCAGAGGCGGACGACTCACTTCTTGAGAAATACCTTGAGGGCACGGAGCCGACCCCGGAGGAGGTGCTCAAGGGGATCAGGGAGGCGTCACTCACCAGGAGGTTCATCCCTGTTGCCTGCGGCTCCGCCACCGTGAACATCGGCGTCACCAATCTCATGGACACCATGATCCTCTGTCTCCCCTCCCCTGTGGAGATGAGCAGGATCTCTCCCGTCAGGGGGCTGAATCCCAAGGAGAACAAGGCAGTGGTCAGGCAGCCCCTGGACACCGAGCCCCTTACCGCCTATGTCTTCAAGACCATAGCAGATCCCTTTGCAGGAAAGACCTCCATGTTCCGCGTCTACTCCGGTGTGCTCAAGGCCGACTCCACGGTCCTGAACGCCAATACAGGGGCAAAGGAGAGGGTCGGCCAGGTCTTCTACATCCAGGGCAAGAAGCACATCCCTGCCCAGTCCGTAGGGGCAGGCGAGATCGCCGGGGTGGTGAAGCTCAAGGAGACCAACGTAGGCGACACCCTC
>JBAZFD010000069.1:0-8406 GCA_041653575.1 Thermodesulfovibrionales bacterium | reverse complement strand
CTTTGGCAAAGAGGGGAACGGGGAGATTTTCCGGTCAAGGTCAATTCAATTAGGAGCCTCTTAAATGACGATCACAATTGCAGGTCCGGCAGGCTCACTCAATGTTGACGATGGTGGAACGGTTGGTCTGCCCGTTCTGTTCGTCCACTCCGCTGGCGGCGACACAACGCACTGGTCCTCGCAGCTTGAACATCTGCGCAAGACGAGGCGGGCTGTGGCCTTTGACCTCAGGGGGCACGGCCATTCTCAGCCGCCCAAAGACGGCAACTACAGCCTTGTCAGCCAGGCGAGCGACATAGAGGCTGTCGTGAGCAGCCTCGGTATTCAGAGATTCGTCCTCGTAGGCCACAGCATGGGTGGCTCCATCGCCATTGTCTATGCGGGCCTTCACCCAGAACGGCTCGCCGGCCTCCTCATCGTGGACAGCGGCGGAGACCCCAACCAGATATCTGAAGAGCAGAAGCAGCAGATCATCGCAGCCCTTGAATCAGACGCCTACTCCGCAGTCACTGAGAATTACTGGGGCCAACTCCTCACAGGCTCATCAGCCGAGGTACACGAAAAGGTCATAAAGGGCATGAAGGCCATGAAGGCCATGCCCAGAGAGATGGTTATTGCCCAGGTGAGGGAGCTCTTCCAATTCGACCCCGTCCCCTCTCTCAGCCGTTACCATGGCCCGAAGCTCTCCGTCATTACCCCTGCCAACGACACCCCATACAGCCTGCACAGGCTCGTGCCAGATTTCCCCCATGTGGTGGTGACAGGCACAGGCCACTGGATACACCTGGATAAGCCGGAGGAGTTTAAGGGGATTGTGGATGGGTTTTTGAGAGGGATTGAGGGGGAGTGGGTGAAATGAGAAGTGGAGTCTTAGTTTCTTACACCAAATAATAATCATCAAGGAGGACAACATCATGGACGAGCACAGCGACACATTCGCACAAGAATCTTTTGAAGAAAATATTCGCCTCTTTGCACCGCCGAGTCAGAGACCAGAGCAATACAACCTTTACAATGGCTTAGCTCATCTATCACTCATGGTCCAGCAGGTTTTGGCTCATGTGCGAGAACTTGAGAGAAGATTAGCCCAACTTGAGAAATAATTTCTTTATCGGGATGTTTTTACAGGAAAGTGAAGGTGGGGGACTGGGGATGTGTCCCATAAAGGCTCCCGAATCTACTTGCTGCTATGTAGGTGGCAAATCTCAGGAGGTGTGCGTGAGATATAAAATAACTGCAGTAATAGAAACGGACGACATAGACCGTTATTTGTGGTCTATGAAAAACCCCCATGGCCGGAGAACCAAAATATTAAGGATTACTTGTGAGGAGGTGGGGCAAGAGGAAGGCAAGGAGTGGGAGGATGTCGGTGGCAAGGTCGAACAAAAGATCCAGAAAAAATAAGAAGAAAAGGGCCATATCCTATCTCCAGTGATCGGAGTCAGAGAGTGGAAACCTGTTTCAAATAAAGTGCCCTGAGGGAATCTCATCACTGTGGAGGGGTTTTTGAGGGGGGTAGCTGGTTCTCCAGCCTCGATTGGCTCACGGCTGTTGGTAAAGGAGGATTAAATGGACCCTGACTCCCTCTTTGCTTCTGCAAAAGTTGCATATGATATTGCAAAGGGAATACTATCGCTTAAAACAGAAGTAGAACGCAATGAAAGCATTGCCAAACTTTTAGAGACACTTCTCTCTGTTCAAGGAGACGCTTTGCTCTTGCAAAAAGAGTATCATGCTCTGCTGACAGAGAAAAAAGACCTTGAAGAAAAATTAAAGACATATGACAGATGGGAAGAGACAAAAGCTCTGTATGTCCTCAAAGAAGTTGCTCCAGGTGTTTTTGTTTATGCTTACGAAACCGCAAAAAATTCGACTACCCCAGCTCATTTGATATGCCCGAACTGTTATATGAATCGAAAGGCATCAATACTCCAAGTATTGACTGAATCAGTCTATGGAAAAACTTTGTTTTGCCCTAATTGTGCTATGAAACTCAGCATTCGATCAAACAACCCACCATCTGAGTCAATAAGCGCAGAGGCATGGACATAAGTTGCGAATATGAGCAAACCAGTGGGCAGGCATGGTGCACATAGTGAGGGGAACGGAGAACCCCTCAAAAGGAGGTGATGTGGTGTGATTAGTAAAATCACATCATTCCTGATGAGAGGCGGGCATCTCGGCTTTAGTTGGCTCGAAGACCTCGGGTGTTCAGACTGGCCCACCACTACCCGATGCTCGAAGACCAAGGACCGCGATGACGACAGATGTCGTTGCGACGGACTCCAGTAGCTTTGCCAGTCGGGTTGTTGGAATACCTTGCTCCCCCGCTCTCCTCACTATGTGCACCATGTTCAGCAGAGGCGCAGAGCAGTATATCAACGTAGGCTGTTTCAGATTTAAGGAGATTCGTTATGTCAACATGGGAAGTTAAATTGAGAGGAGATGTCAATCTGTTATCACGATTAGCAGAAGAGATGCAGAGACAAGACTTAGCCGTCATATGCAATGATGGGGAGTATTTTCTCCGATCAAAGTATTTTAGCTCTCAAACTGATAAGGGCGAACTATTTGAGCGAGCGAATCAAGTTATACAGTTTCTTAATGGATCATTGGACATAGTCTCAAATCGAATTGAGGCGATTAAATCAGATGGCTTTTGGTTAGTCCATGACGATGGTAGAAGGGAGGAGGAGTCATTCGGCTTTCTGTCACTAATAATGCCCTTATCTGCCTTAAGTTTAGCCGAGAGCAGATGTTCTACTCCTCCTTACGATTGGTTTGAGTTGTGGCAAACTCAGGAGAATGTGAAGTACGTATTCCATTTGCTTGGCTCAGGGAAGCTGGACTGGTTTTCTTTGTTTAATATCTACGAGACCGTCAGAGATGACCCGCAGTACAGCAGTACGGATAAATGGAAAAGAGTTGAAACAATCAAGTCGTGGATATCAGAACAGCAAAATACTCTTTTCTTTGAGACGGCTAATTGGTACAGGCATTCAGATTACGGGAAATATTACGACAAGAAATGCAAAGAAGAGAAGCCAAATAGCCCACCAGATGAAGAAATGTCATTATCTGAGGGGAATAGTTTTATCAGGCAATTAGTGAATGAATGGTTAACATGGAAATCCAGCTACTGTGAGACATAAGAGTGCCCCATATGTCACTGTGCCAGATGAAAAGGTGCATGAAGAATGATGAACAGGAAACTCCGAACTGAACCAAGCAAATCTGGCAATTTAACAGATTATTATGTTTTCGTGTTCTATTTTGCCGAGCTTAAGTTCAACCATTTGAGGCAGTACTTTGAGGAAGTATCACGCTACCTTGAATCCGAAGCCGTAAAGCTTGATGAGGAGCTTAAAGCCGAAGTGAAATCACTTGGTTATTTAGAAGAAGAGGCTGACTTTTATTATGATTCTCATTATTCTGACGAGATAGAAATATGGGATCGCACTTTTCCACACATAATTCTTTCGTCAGTTTTAATGGCTGCTTGCTCGCTTCTGGAATCCGCACTTACCAATGCGTGCCATTATCTTGAAAGAGATGGCGAAGAAATTATCCGATGCAAGTGGGCTGACATCCCACCGAATGATACGGGCATTAAGCGTGCAAATTTGTTTTTGCAGAAGAATGTCTGCATCCATCTTGAGGATCATCCCAACTGGCAAAATATCCTTGCCTATTACCATGTGCGGGACACAATAGTTCATGCTGGTGGTGATTTGAGTCATTTAAATCAGAGAAAGCGGCATGGAGTCGAGGATGCACTCAGAAAATTTAAGAAGAGCGGTATTTCTGCTGATTATGGCAACAAGATACAGTTGCAAGCTTCCTTCCTTGATAAGGTTTTAAATGAAATGACGACATTTTGGAAAGACCTTGGAACAGCGTTTAAAGAAAATGACAAACTTGGCCCGCGCTATTGGCCTTGAGAATATGGAGGATTCATCGAAATAGAGGAAGTGTGGGCACATCCCCTCTTTCGAGAGGCGAACGCAGGGAAGTAGAAAGAAGCACACCCATCACCATTACCCAAGGAGGTGTCAGAATGCAGAAACAAATCTTTCGTGCGGCTCTGATTTCTTTTGTTGTCTTCTCGGTCATGATGCTCACAGCCAGCAGCGGTCCCGCGCTGGCGGGGCAGGACGAGGCGGCGGTTGATAAGGTGCGGATGGATTTCAATGCCGCTTACAGTTCCGGTGATGGTGAGGCCATGGCCAGGATTATTGACCCTGACGCTGTCTGGATGCCGCCCGGAGAGCCGGAGATCAGTGGCAGGGACAACATCGTTGCGCGTTATGCGAGGAATTTCTCCGGGCTCCGCTCAGAGATTGAGCTGAAACCCGGTGATATCCAGGTCTGCGGCGATTGGGCTTTTATAAGCGGAGCTGCCATCAGGACTGATGCGCCAAAGGTCGGAGGATCAGTCAGGCAGGTTTCCGAGCATTATATGCTCGTCCTTAAAAAACAGCCTGACGGCAGCTGGAAAATCGCCCGTGATATCTGGAATGAACCCGTAAAACCATAAGGGATCACACCCCTCTCCCCCAAGGGGCGAGGGGATGCTTCACTCCTCATGGGCTTGTGGATTGAAGCTGGTTGGTGCTGTAAAATGTATATTATGTAGTCGTTTCTGGAACGCCGACAAGAGGTGTCAAATGGAGAAGAAAAGGTTCATTTATTGGGAAGAGGACGGGATGTGGCTGGGATATTTTGAGGAGTATCCTGATTATATGACTCAGGGCGAAAGCTTTGAAGAGCTGAAGGAGAACCTCGCTGATATCTACAAGGATCTTGCCAGCGGAGACATCCCCTCTGTCCGCAAGGTGGCTGAACTGGAAGTTGCGTGAAAAGGAAGGATTTGATCCGGAAGATAGAAACGATGGGCTGCATTCTTATACGGCACGGGGGAAGGCACGACTGGTATCAGAATCCGAGAACGAAGGTTTCTCAGCCCATACCAAGACACGCCGAAATAAAGGAGTATTTGGCTAACCATATCCTGAAGATGCTGAAGGATCAGGACGAATCATGACGCCCTTTGACAGGACTTCGGCGTGAGCTCAGTCGAACGCTCAGGGTGACAGACTGCCGTTGGTGAGCAAAGATCTATCAAATCCCCCTTCACCCCCTTTTCCAAAGGGGGAATATGAGTCCCAATATGGCTGCCGACGATTGACTGCCGACTATCGACTGATGACTGTCTTTTTGTCTGTAGACCTGATATCACTGATGCTGTAAAATAACTCATGCTCAGGATCATCTGGAAGAGATTCAGGACGAACCCGCTCTCTGTGGCCGGGCTGGCGGTGATTGCGGCCCTCTTTTGTGTGGCCGTCCTTGCTCCCTATTTGTCACCCCAGGAGCCCACTGCCATTGATGTCTACAATGTCCTCTCCCCGCCTGACTCCTCCCACCTCTTCGGCACCGATGAACTGGGCAGGGACCTCCTTTCGCGGATGATCTGGGGGAGCAGGGCGTCGCTGAAGGTCGGGTTCATCGCCGTGGGGATCGCCATATCCATCGGCACCCTCATCGGCTCCCTTGCCGGATATTACGGAGGCAAGATGGATGCCCTGCTTATGCGGTTCGTGGATATCATGCTCGCCTTTCCCACGCTCTTCCTGATCCTTGCGGTCATCGCAATCGTGGAGCCCAGCATAAACACCATTATGATCATCATCGGCCTTACGGGATGGATGGATGTGGCCCGTCTGGTGAGGGCCGAGTTCCTGACCCTGAAGGAGCGGGATTTTGTCCTTGCTGCCCGCGCACTCGGGGCAAACGACACACGGCTCATTGTCAGGCAGATCATCCCCAATGCCCTTTCCCCTGTCTTTGTGGCAGCCACCTTCGGTATTGCAGGGGCGATCCTCCTGGAGTCGGGGCTTTCCTTCCTCGGACTCGGGGTTCAGCCGCCTGAGCCGAGCTGGGGGAATATCCTCACCTCGGGGAAGGACAACATCACCGTTGCCTGGTGGCTCTCCCTCTTCCCCGGACTGGCGATACTCGTCACTGTCCTCAGTTACAACCTCGTGGGTGAGGGGCTGAGGGACGCCCTCGACCCCCGGCTCTGGACAACCGAAAGGAGGTAAAGAGCATGGCCGACACCCTCTCGCCCTCGCTCCTGCTGCCTGATCCCGAAAGGGCGCAGAAGAACATAGAGAGCTTCATTGAGACAAACCCGGAATACGCCGGGAGGATCAGGTCTGTCCTGCCCATGGTGTCCACCCTTTTTTCCTACAGCCAGTTCCTGGCAAACCACTGCATCAGGAAGCCTGAGGCGCTCTTTGCCTGCCTCAACAGCCTCCATACGAGCTTTGAGACCGAGAGGCTGATGGAGGACCTGGACGGGCTCTTCTCCCGGTGCGGTTCCATTGATGAGGGTATGGGGGTGGTGAGGGATTTCAGAAAGGAGCGGCTTCTCATCATCACCCTGAAGGATCTCCTGAACCAGGCGGAGCCCCAGGAGGTGATGAGGGCGATGAGCAACCTGGCGGACGCTGTCCTTGCCTGCTCCCTTGCCTTTGTGGAGGGGTTCCTCTCTCTGCGGTACGGGAAGCCTGCGGGTAACTCCATGGTTGTCATGGCTTTGGGGAAGCTCGGCGCCCGGGAGCTGAACTACAGCTCCGATGTGGACATCATCTATGTCTACAGGGACGAAGGGGAGACTGCCGGGGTGCCCACACCGCTGGGTCTGTTCGTGAACAGGATATCCGCCTTTGAGTATTACTGCAAGCTGGCTGAGGAGCATTCAAAGTTCCTTTCCCGCATCACCGGCGACAGCTTCGCTTATAGGGTGGACCTGAGGCTGAGGCCACAGGGGACCAGGGGGAGCCTTGCCCTCTCCCTGAGGGGATATGAGGACTACTACGAGTCCTGGGGCCAGCTCTGGGAGCGGGCCGCCCTCCTGAGAACCAGGCCTGTGGCGGGTGACATGGAACTGGGCATGGAGTTCCTTGAGCTCATCAGGCCCTTTGTGTACCGGAAGTACCTTGCCTTCGATGCCATTGAGGAGATCAGGCGGATGAAGTCCCAGGTGGAGCATATCAAGCCGGGGACCCTCAGCAAGGATATCAAGAGGGGATTCGGCGGGATCAGGGAGATCGAGTTTTTCATCCAGATATTCCAGCTCATCTACGCGGGAAAGCTTCCCGGTCTCAGGGAGAGGAGCACCGTGAAGGCGCTCCACAGGCTTGTCCAGAAGGGGCTCATCGGCTTCGACGACATGCGCCATCTCTCGGAGAACTATATCTACCTCAGGACCCTGGAGCACAGGATCCAGCAGCTCAACGACATCCAGACCCACAGCCTCCCCTCAGGGGATCATGAGCTGGAGATCCTGGGGAGAAAGATGGGATATCCCGGCAGGCCGGAGTTCCTTGCCGACCTGGCGAGGCGGAGAAACAAGGTGCGGGAGATTTACGACTCCCTCCTGGAGTCAGGCAGGAAGGGGGAGAAGGAGGAGTCCGGCGGTCTCCTGAGCCGAAATTTCTGGGAGCTCGATGTCCCGAGGGAGCAGCTCCTTGAGGAGGAGCTCTCGCAGAAAGGGGTGAGGGACCTGAGCAGGGCCATTCACTACCTCACCAGGATCAGGAACACTATCTACTCCTTCCAGACTCTCAGGGGCAGGCGGCTCCTTGAGGAGATCCTCCCGGTCTTCGTGGATGAGGCGCTGAAAGGGCCTGATCCGGACACAGCCCTCCGCTGTCTCGTGGACTTTTCCCTGGTGCTGGCTGCCAAGGAGGCATACCTGGAGGCCATTTCCCAGAGGACTGAGCTCGTTTCCGCCATCACCTACATCTTCTCCCAGAGCGATTACCTCAGCAGGATACTCATGGGAAACCCCGAATGCCTGGAGTCCCTTGTGGAAGGGGAGGCCATGACAAAGAGCCTCTCTGTGCTTACCGCAGAGCTGGGCCATGCTGCTGAGAGGTACGGTGGGTTGTCAGCCATCAGGCTCCTGAAACGGCTTGAGGAGATCAGGCTGGGCATCCTCTTCCTTGACAGGAAGATCACTGTTGCAGAGCTCATGGGCTCCCTGAGCAGGGTGGCCGAGGCGGTCCTTTCGACGCTGCTCAGGCCGACAGGGCTTGCGGTTGCAGGGCTGGGGAAGCTGGGGGGGCGGGAGATCACCTTCAACTCAGACCTGGACATCATCTTTTTCACCCACCATGATCCCGAAGGCGTGGATGTGAAGGCAGCCGAGGGGATCATCAAGACCCTCATGTCCTACACCAGGGAGGGTATGGCCTACACCGTGGATACCCGTCTGAGGCCTGACGGGAACAAAGGTCCCCTGGTCGCTTCCCTTGCAGGGCTGCGGGACTATTATTTCCAGGCCGCACAGCCCTGGGAGCTCCAGGCCCTCCTGAAGGCGAGGCCGATTACCGGACG
>JBAZFD010000068.1:0-8458 GCA_041653575.1 Thermodesulfovibrionales bacterium | reverse complement strand
GAGGAAGGTGGAGTAAACGGCCACAACAGGCCTGAGCCCCTGGGCAGCAAGGCCTGCCGCAAAGGTAACGGCATGGGGCTCTGCTATGCCCACATCAAAAAACCTCTCAGGGAACTTTGCGGCAAAGGAGGCCAGGCCGGTCCCCTCTGTCATGGCAGCGGTAATGGCGACAATCCTTGGATCCTCCCCGGCGATTTCGGTAAGGGCAGTCCCGAAGACCTCGCTGTAGGCCATAGCAGGAGCAGCCTCAGGCTTTGCGCAGGGATCTGCTGTGCGCAGGCCCACGTCCGAGTCAAAGGGACCTGTTCCGTGGTAGATGCAGGGATCCTCTTCAGAGAACTTGTACCCCTTGCCCTTCTTTGTCACCACATGGACAAGGGTGGGCTCCTTCATGTCCCTGAGCCCGTCGAGTGTGGCAATGAGCAGGGGAATATCGTGTCCGTCTATGGGGCCGATGTAGTTGAACCCAAGGTCCTCGAAATGCCCGCCAGGAAGAAAGAACCCCTTGATACTCCCCTCCGCCCTCTCCGCAATCTTCGCCACAGACCCGCCGATCCGGGGTATGCCTTCAAGGATCGCCTTGGTCTCCCGCTTGAACCTCTTGTAAAAGGTGCCTGTGAGCACCCTGCTGAGATAGGAAGAGAGGGCGCCCACATTAGGGGATATGGACATCTCGTTGTCATTGAGGATGACAATGAGGTCCTTTTTCAGGTGACCGGCATGGTTCAGCCCCTCAAAGGCAAGCCCCGAGGTAAGCGCCCCGTCCCCGATCACCGCGATAACTTTATAATCCGCCCTATTGTCTGCGCTCTGTCTGTTGTCTCTATTCTGACTTCTTGCGACGATCTCCCTCGCCGCCAAAATCCCAAGGGCCGCAGATATGGATGTGGAGCTGTGCCCCGTACCGAAGGCGTCATGGGGGCTCTCTGAAATCTTGGGAAAGCCGGACATGCCGCCATACTGCCTCAGGGTGGGGAACTGAGGGAACCTCCCGGTAAGGAGCTTGTGGGGATAGGACTGGTGTCCCACGTCCCAGACGATCTTGTCATGGGGGGAGTCAAAGACCCGGTGCAGCGCAATGGTAAGCTCCACAACCCCAAGGTTTGAGGCAAGGTGCCCCCCATTGAGTGAGACCCTCTCGATGATGAGGGACCTCAACTCCTCGGCAAGGGCCTTCATCTCCTCCATGGAGAGAGACCTCAGGTCGGCTGGGCTCTTTATCCGTTCAATAATCATGGTTGGTTGAGGATATTATAAAGCAAGCCACCCTTTTTTCGTTCGTCTCTCCTGTTCAGCATTGATACTCAAGCGTTTTCCGTGATATGATTTCCCATGACTACCTGGCAGGAGATTTACCACAGGCTCGATCCCACCCAGCCCCTTGAAGCCAATGACGAGAGGCTCGACAGGGACCTGTACCTCAACGACTTCTTCAGATCAGTCAGGACCCAGGTGCTCATCAACAAGGAGAAGAACTACAAGCTCCTCTTTTCAGGCCACAATGGCTGCGGCAAGTCCACATTCCTCAACCTCCTTGCCGATGATAAGGAGATCAAAGCAGACTTCCATCTGGTGAAATACTCCATCAAGGAGATCGTTGACCCGAACCTGGCGGATTACATAGACCTGCTTCTTTCCGTGGCTGTCCAGGTAATCAATTCCCTGCCCGAAGGATGGACAGAAACAGCCGGAAGACTTACGGAGAAGGCCACATCACTCGCCCAGCAGCTCCAGGGGACGATCCAGAGGATCACTGTTGAAGACCAGACAACGGAGGCAAAAGCTGGCGGAGGCATTGAATCGGGCGTCGCCCTTCTCGACTTCCTCAAAACAAAGTTTTTCCTGAAGTTCCAGTATGAGGAAAAGACCAGGGAAGAGGTCAGAAGGCAGTACACCACGAAGATCACGGACTTCATCACCCTCATAAACGACATCCTCACCGAGGCTGAGGTGTACCTCAACAAGAAGATCCTCATCCTCATTGACGATACGGACAAGCTGCCGCCTGAGAAGGGGCTGAAGATCTTTTTTGACAACGGCCATCATCTCGCATCGCCAAGGGCGAATATACTCTTTGTCATAGACGTCTCCCTCTCCACATCATCGCAGTACAGGGCGATCAGCGCAAAGTTCAACGGCGAGGAGTTCTTCCCCGCAGTCAAGATCAGGGAAAGAGACAGCAGAGAAACAGATCGAACGAAGAGAAATGTGGCTATACTTCAGGAGCTTGTCAGCAAGAGAGTTCCGCCTGAGCTTATTGACGGGCCTGTTCTGAAGATGGCAATTGACTATTCAGGCGGCGTTGTCCGGGAGCTCATCAGGATTCTCCAGCAGGCCATCCTCAATGCCACAGGCCGGATCAGGGAGGACAACATCGAGTACGCCAGGCTCAAGATCGCCAACAGCTTCAACCTCTATGGCAGGCACACGAAGATCCTGAACAGCATCCTCAACGACCCCGACTGGCTGGCGAGGGAAGAGGCAAAGGACGATGAGCCCACTGTCCTTGAGCTCCTTTACATGCCCGCAATCTTCCAGTACCGAAACGGTGATGAAAAGTGGTACAGGCCAAATCCTATCCTGATCAAGTATTTGGAGAGGCTCTATCCTCGTGAAACCCCCCTTTTCAAATAATCTCAAATCACGCGATAACAGCAGAAGATCCTTGCTTATCTGGTCATTGCGAGCACCCAATGGGTGCATGGCAATCTCTCCGCACCCGTTGAGATTGCTTCGTTTCCCTCGCAATGACAATCTTCATCGCTTGAATTGGGACAACTATTCTTAGCATTATGCCTGGAGTTTACCTCTCTCCTGCCAACCGTCTTGCCCTCCAGAGCCTTCGAGACGTTATCTCCCTGAACCTCTCTTATGGCGGCATCTATATCGTAGTTGCTGATCCAAATACGGCGGAGACAATCTCGGAAGAGCTGAGGAAGCAATTCAGCGTCTATGGCCTTGACCTCTCAGCCTCAACAGACGCCCTCACCCTCATCTCTGAGATGAGAGGCAATGGCAAGCTGAAAACCGATGATCTCGTTGCAATCAAAAGTCACAGCCTCTCCCAGGAGGATCTCATCAGACTCCTCAACTCCCTGAATGTCAGGAGGGAGCTTATCGCAGAGAAAAAGATCAGCCTCCTACTCTTTGTGGACAATGAAGGGCTTTCCAGCATTCCTCTCCATGCAAAAGACTTCTGGAGCTTCAGGACAGAGGTGAATCGAAACAGTTACATAAAGAGACAAAAAAAATACAAAAAGCCATTAAAGCGGCAAAATTAAAAAAAGCTCCTCAATCGTCGATTGCTTCTCTCTATTACAACCTTGGACTTTTAAGCTACCAGATTTCAGACGTAGATCTCGCTTTCACCTCCTTTCAAGAGTCAGCCCGCATATGCAACGAACTTGGGAGTCAGCAAAATTATGCCTCATCTTTGGGCTACATTGGACTCATTTTCGGGGACAAAGGCGACTATGGTCAAGCTCTCAAATATCTTCAGGAAGCTCTTCAGATTCAGAGAGAAATCGGAAATCGTCAGGACATCTCCTCTCAACTCGCCAATCTCGGCAGAGTCTTCATTCAGCAAGGTGATTTTGAGCAAGCATTAAATTACCTGCTTGAGGCATTGCAAATTGACAAAGAGATCGCTGATAGCCAGGGTGTTGCCACTACTCTTGGGAACATAGGGATCATCTACCTACACCAAGGGAAACTTGATCAAGCACTGAACTGCTTCCAAGAGGCGCTTCAGATTCACCGAAAAATAGGAGATCGCCAAGGAATTGCTAATCAACTCGGCAACATAGGTACCATTTTTAGTCACAAAGGAGATTACGACCAAGCACTAAAATACTATTGTGATGCGCTCCAAACTGACATGGGAATCGAATACCTCCAAGGAGCAGCCAATGACCTTGGGAATATCGGTAGAATTTACATCCTCAAAGGAGACTATGATCAGGCGCTCAGCTACATTCAAGAGTCGCTCCAGATGTACCGGCAGATCGGGGATTTACAGGGCGTCGCCAATAGCCTCAACAATATCGGCACAATCTATAGCCATAGAGGAGACTATGAGCGATCACTAAAATATCACCAAGAGGCTCTTCATATTCATAGAGAGATTGCCTATCTCCCTGGAATCTCAGTTGATCTATCAAATATTGCAGCCGTCTACATCTCTAAAGGTGACAATGACCAAGCTCTGAAATACCTCGGGGCAGCCCTTCAAATTGACAGAGAAGCAGGGCACCCTCAGGGGCTCGCCTTAGCTCTCGGAAACATCGGACTCATTTACGGCAACAAAGGGGATGTCGACCAAGCATTGAGACATCTTCAGGAAGCTCTCACAATTGACAAAGAGATCGGCAATCTCCAAGGAACAGCCTCTGACCTCGGGAACATCGGCTTAATCTACAGTTACAAGGGAAATTTCGATCAAGCTCTAAAATATCACCAGGAAGCTCTACAGATTCAAAGGGAGATCGGGAATTTACAGGGTGTCGCTAATAGTCTTAGCAACATTGGCCTGATCTATAAAGCCAAGGGAGACTCTATTGGGACTACAAAATACTTTGGAGAAGCAGAAAAAATCTTTGAGGCATTAGGGTTCCCAAAAGAGGCTAAAAAAACAAGAAAACTTGGCGAAACGGCAGAAGAGCCTTAGCTCTTCCTCTCCCCCAGATACCGGGCAATCCCCCTCAGGGGCTCGGCCTTTTCGCCGAAGGGAGCGAGGGCTTCGAGGGCGCCGCCTATGAGCCAGGCTGCTTTTTTCTTTGACTCATCGAGGCCGTAGAGTTTGGGGTAGGTCATCTTCTTTTTCTTTTCATCCGAGCCTGCCGGTTTTCCTAACACCTCTGTCTCACCTTCCACATCGAGGATATCGTCCACCACCTGAAAGGCGTAGCCTATGTTCCTGCCGTAGCGGGTAAGGTTCAAAAGTGCCTCGTCGTTGCAGCCTGCGAGGATGCCGCCGATCCTCACCGAGGCGGCGATGAGGGCTGCTGTCTTGTGGGTGTGGATGAAGGAGAGGGTCTCTGCGTCAGGCTCCTGGTCCTCTGAGATGAGGTCCTGGGCCTGGCCTCCCACCATGCCGCGGATGCCCGAGGCCCGTGAAAGCTCATGGATTACCCGCACTATGGAAAGGGGGTGGATAGAGGCCTTTGTGTGCGACTCGTCTGCAAGAAGGGTGAAGGCCTCTGTGAGCAGTCCGTCACCGGCCAGGATTGCCATTCCCTCGCCGAAGACCTTGTGGTTCGTGGGCTTGCCCCGTCTCAGGTCGTCGTCGTCCATGGCAGGAAGGTCGTCGTGGATGAGGGAGTAGGTGTGGATAAACTCAAGGGCGGAGGCATGGGGGATAATCTCCCTGCTGTCGCAGCCGCAGGCCTCATAGGCGGCCAGGCAAAGCACAGGCCTGACCCTCTTGCCCCCTGCTGAAAGGGAATAGGCAATGGAGTCCCTCAGGACCTGGGGGGTAAGGGAAGCAGAGAAGTAGGACTCCAGAAAGGAGTCCACCATTCCCTTTCGCTCTTTCAGATAGGTCTTGATATCCATCGGACCGGAAAAGACCTTTACTCCCACTCGATGGTTCCGGGAGGCTTGGAGGTGATATCGTAGACCACCCTGTTGACTCCTTTCACCTCGTTGATGATCCTGTTGGAGATCCTGCCCATCACGTCGTAGGGGATCTGTGCCCAGTCAGCTGTCATGCCGTCGAGGCTGGTGACCGCTCGGACTGCGACCACGTGGTCGTAGGTCCTCTCGTCGCCCATGACCCCGACGCTCTTGATGGGGAGAATGACTGCAAAGGCCTGCCAGATCGCCCTGTAGAGACCTGCTGCCCTGATCTCTTCCATGACGATGGCGTCTGCTTCCCTGAGGATCTCCAGCTTCTCGGCAGTGATCTCTCCGATGCACCTGATGGCAAGACCGGGACCGGGGAAGGGCTGTCTCCAGCATATCTCCTCAGGCAGACCCAGCTCCTCACCCATGACACGGACCTCGTCCTTGAAGAGCTCCCGCAGGGGCTCCACAAGCTTCAGCTTCATTACATCGGGGAGTCCTCCCACGTTGTGGTGGCTCTTGATCACCGCAGAGGGTCCCATGAAGGAGACGCTCTCTATCACGTCGGGATAGAGAGTACCCTGTGCGAGAAAATCTGCGTCCGCAATCTTTTTCGCCTCTTCCTCGAAGACCGCGATAAACTCGTTACCGATGACCTTCCTCTTTTTCTCAGGGTCTGTAATACCCTTCAGCTTGTCCAGGAACCTCTGCCGGGCATCCACATAAATGAGATTCATCTGGAAGTGGCCCTCAAAGGTCTTTTTCACCTTCTCGGCCTCACCCTTTCTCAGCAGTCCGTTGTCCACGAAGATGTTGGTGAGCTTGTCGCCGATCGCCTTGTGGATGAGAAGGGCCACCACTGAAGAGTCCACGCCGCCGCTGAGGGCACAGATAACCTTCTTGTCTCCCACCTTCGCCCTGGTGTCTCCGATTGACCAGTCAATGAAGGAGGCCATCTCCCATGTGGGCTTGCTGCCGCAGATGGAGAAGACGAAGTTATGAAGGATGCGCGTTCCCTCGTCGGAGTGGACCACCTCGGGATGGAACTGGAGGGCGTAGAACCTCCTCTCCTTGTTTGCCATGGCCGCAATGGGGGAGTTCCCGGTGTGGGCTATGGCTGAGAATCCGGAGGGAATCTTCTCTATCCTGTCTCCGTGGCTCATCCAGACCCTGCTGTCCTGAGAGATACCCCAGAGGATGTCAGTGTCGTCGTCAATGGTCAGCTCTGCCTTGCCGTACTCCCTCTTCTGGGCCCTGGCAACCCCGCCTCCGAGGTGATTGGCCATGAGCTGCATACCGTAGCAGATGCCGAGCACGGGGATGCCGAGATCGAAGACTCCCAGGTCAGGGACAGGCGCCTCCTGGTCGTAAACACTGGAAGGCCCTCCTGATAGGATGATACCCTGTGGCTCAAAGGCCTTTATCTTTTCCAGGGAGACGTTGAAGGGAAAGATCTCTGAGTAGACCTTTCCTTCCCTGATCCTCCTGGCAATGAGCTGTGTGTACTGTGAACCGAAGTCTAAAACAAGTATTTTATCTTTCATTACTCCACCCTGTAGTTCGGGGCTTCCTTTGTGATGATCACGTCGTGGACGTGGCTCTCCCTCCATCCGGCGTTGGTGATCTGGACGAAACGGGCGTTCTTCCTCATCTCCTCCAGGTTCTTGCAGCCGCAGTATCCCATGCCTGAACGGAGGCCGCCGATAAGCTGATGAACGCTCTGCGAGATAGGACCCTTATAGGGGACCCTTCCCTCGACGCCTTCAGGAACGAGCTTCTCCTTCTCCACGCCCTGCTGTCCGTATCTGTCCTTTGCGCCCTGCTCCATGGCGCCCAGGGAACCCATGCCCCTGTAGACCTTGTAGCTCCTGCCCTGGTAAAGGATCACCTCTCCCGGTGACTCATCGGTCCCTGCAAAGAGAGAGCCTACCATGACGCAGTGCGCGCCTGCTGCAATAGCCTTTGTGATGTCGCCGGAGTACTTGATTCCGCCGTCGGCTATCACAGGAATATCCTTCCTTGAGGCCACACGGTAGCAGTTGTTGATGGCCGTGAGCTGGGGCACTCCTGCGCCTGCCACGATACGGGTGGTGCATATGGAGCCCGGACCGATGCCGACCTTGATCGCGTCGGCCCCTGCGGCGATGAGGTCTTCTGCGCCCTCTGTTGTTGCCACGTTGCCTGCGATCACGTCAACATCGAAGTTTTTCTTGATCTCCCTCAGGGTGTTCATGACCGCGCTTGAGTGGCCGTGGGCTGTGTCGATGGCGATGAGGTCCACCCCGGCCTTGGTGAGGAGGTCAACCCTGAGGAGCGCCTCTTCTCCCACGCCGACAGCTGCGCCGACCCTGAGCCTGCCCATGGAATCCTTGCAGGCATGGGGGAACTTCTTTGTCTTTCCTATGTCCTTGATGGTGATGAGCCCCTTGAGATTGAACTCGTCGTCCACGATGGGGAGCTTCTCAATCTTGTACTCGTGGAGGAGCTCCTTCGCCTTTTCCAGGGTGGTGCCCACCGCAGCGGTGATCAGCCTGTCCTTTGTCATCACCTCGGAGACCTTCCGGTCGAAATTGGTCTCGAACCTGAGATCCCTGTTCGTGAGGATTCCCACCAGCTTCCCGTTCAGGGTAACAGGCACCCCGGATATCCGGTACCTCTCCATGATAGAGAGCGCCTCCGCCAGCTGGGCGTCAGGGCCGACAGTAATGGGATCAACGATCATCCCGCTCTCGGACTTCTTTACCTTGTCCACCTCCATCGCCTGTCTCTGGGGGGACATGGCCCTGTGGAGGATACCCAGACCGCCTTCCCTGGCCATGGCGACTGCAAGCTTCGCGTCGGTGACGGTATCCATGGCGGCGCTGATTATGGGAACATTCAACCTGATATTCCTGGT
>JBAZFD010000067.1:6082-8469 GCA_041653575.1 Thermodesulfovibrionales bacterium | reverse complement strand
CAGCGCCTCGCGCCGCATATCCTTTTCTGCGATGACGATGAATCTGCCGCTGTTATGCAGGCTCTCGGTGAGCACAGAACCGAAGGTGTCTGCAAGATTCCACTGGCCTGACCAGTTCGACCTGTTCTCGAATTTTGAGACCATCACCGAATACCGAAGGTTCCCGCCCTCCTGCGCAAAAACAGACGCAACAAAGACGAGGGACATCATCATAAGCATTATGAGCATACCTGTTTTTTTCATGTCGCCCCCTTTTTCCTGATTAAACCCCATTATACGAATCTGACCCCATATTTGCAAGAAGCCGGACTGCCGGGTCGGCCTTCGGCAGAACGATTTCGAAATGCAGGAGCCCAGCTACAAAAACACCCGTCTATATACCCTCCTCATCGATTGTCATAGCCTTATTCAATTGGAAACCAGTCCTGCAAAATTCTCTTTAGTTTAACAAAGGATGGATCAAGGCATCTTTCCAAGCTGACCTTCCGGGCAATTTGGAAATAAAGGGATGATGAGCGAGGTTTTCGTGCCGTTCTCAAAGCATATTCCATTGCTTCTTTAGGTCTTTCAGGCTTGACCTTCCCTTCGGACAAATATCCTTTGTTTTTCAAGGTTTCTCTTAGAGTGGGAGACTTTCCTTCCCAACCTAATACAGAATTAACGTGAGACGAATCACTCCAGACCCACATTTCAAGCTCCGGATCGATTACTATAGCGGCTGCCCGATTGCCCCAACCGCACTGAGCAAGCTGCATTTCAATCTCAGCCTCCAGTGCCTCCCTGGTTGAACTATCCTTGCCGCATCCTTCGCGATCGAGTAGTATCAGGGCTTGGGCATACTGATTAACAAAAAGACTCAGAAATAAATGGCCGCGCAGCAGACAACCAGGATCATTTTCAGGATGGACATGAAAAAGAGGGGTTACTTCCCGCATTTTTATGGCCTTGGAGCGATCAAGAATACCCTTCACTGCAAACTCCATATTTTTGTCGGCCACCAGAATGACAAGATCATAGGGGAATTGCCTGTTTGTCATCCAAGAACTCCACCGGCAAAAAGGACTCCCAGGTTCGTTTCCCCCTGCCATTCTTTCAGGGCAGGATGTCTGCTTCCAAGCACAATGTCTGTTGCCCCTTCCGCTGTTTTTGCAAAACAAAGAACATTGTCTACATCAACCATACTGAGGATGACCGGCGAGTGGGAGGCCAACAATATCTGGGCATCATAGACCGATGACAACGACTGGAACATGGTTTCTACTGCACGAGGATGGATACCGTTTTCCGGCTCCTCGATCAGGTAGACGCCGGTAAAGTCCGGTAAATAGGCAGGCAGTGTCAGCGCCAGAAGGCAGAGGGTGCCGTCTGAAGCCATCCACGAAGGGACTTCCAACCCGCCGCGATAACAGAGGACCAGATACCGATGTTTGTCGTCAGCGCGTTCTATCGTGCGAATTCTCTCAAGATCTGGGAGAGCTGTTTTAAGATGTTCAATCCAATCATTAAATTTATCAGGATGTTTTTTCTCCAAAGCGTCAACAACCCAGGGAAGATTAGAGCCATCCGGTTTGAATCCGCGAATCTGCCCCGGAGGGCTGGCTTTCCGTATAAGCAAGCTGTTAAGCACAAACTGCTGGACACCATCAGTCAACAGCCTTTTCAGCCAGGTTGCAACAGGAAACAACGACTCATCCTCAGGCAGATTGCCGAGAGCCGACTTGCGCGGCCCGAGCTTGAAAGCAGGAGCCCACGCCTTACCTTTCTCCGGATAAACCTCTGAATGAAAATTATCATTTCCCCCGGGAACCTTATTAATAACCGTTTGTGTCCCCCTATCACGCTGAGGCGTGATAATAGTCTCCGGCGACACAGGAGACATTGGGAAAAGTAGTGCCGGACAGGGTTTCTCATCGGAAAAGGCTGATTTTTTTAACAGCACTTTCTCTGTCTGGATTACAATCTCTTCTGTTTTGGAGTCAATACCGAAGGAGACCTCATATCTGACAGTATCAAACTCTTTGTCCCTCAAAAGCTCCCGGCGTTCCTCAGGAATAGCTGCCTCTATTGCCAGTTCAAACTCAAAACCGGATCTCCTCCATAAAAGATCCTGAAAGTTTGAGGTGCGTTCTCCAACAGCAGTTTCCAGTCCATTTGCAACAAGGCTTCCCAAAAACGCCACCACATCAAGAAAAGTTGTCTTGCCGCTGGCGTTAGGCCCGACCAGAACATGAAATGGTCCGAGCTTCTGTTTGATATAATGAAGACAACGGAAATTCCTTGCCTCAATCAAAGTTATCATTTATAAATCCCAGCCTCCTGAAACGTACCCGTCTGAGTTCAGCGTCTGATATAAAGCTCCAAAGATGCTGAACACCTTAAAGGGCAAA
>JBAZFD010000067.1:0-6072 GCA_041653575.1 Thermodesulfovibrionales bacterium | reverse complement strand
GTTTTCGTCCCGTGAATAATTCTCCCTCTTCAATTTTTATACTTTACCACAATGACTTAATATTGCCAATTCCAAGAGAAAGCGATATTCTCTCTCACAACCTCCTTCTGAAAAGGGAGTAGAAAAACTCCTTTGCCTTTTCCGAAAAGGGTCTTTGGTCCCAGTCTTCCCTGAGAATCTGCACGGAATGGCTGAGATCTTCATCAAATATTGCGGTCATCTCCGAAGCGAATCCCCTGTCGAGTATCCCCACGTTCCCCTCGTCGTTGTACCTGAGGGACTGGAAGTCCAGGTTGGTGGAACCGACTATGCTCCAGCATTCATCAAAGATGAAGCTCTTGGCATGGAGCATACTGCCCCTGTAGGTGTATATCTCAGCGCCTGCCCTGAGGAGGCGCGTAAAGAAACTCTTCCCGGCGTAGGCTGCGGCAGGCACATCGGTCTCTCCTGGGACGAGGAGCCTCACTCTCACACCACGGGCCACAGCATCCTCAAGGGTCTGAACCATCCTCCAGCTCGGAGTGAAGTAAGCGGTTGTAATGAAGATACTTTGTACCGCGTGGTTGATGCTGTAAAAGAGGATCCTCCTGAGCCTTCTTCTTCCCCTTGAAGAGCTCACAAAGATGGGAATGGCAGGGAGAGATATTGCACCGGTTCTGTGTTGTTCCTCCTTTCCTGCGCCGGGCGACCAGGCAATGCCGCCCCCTCCCCAGGTTGTCCAGCTCTTCCTGAAGATATCAAAGAGCCTGCCCACAATGGGGCCTTCAAGCATGACGCCGGTATCCCTCCAGCCCCGGCTCTTTCTCCTCAGATGAAAGCCCCTGTACTCGTTGGCTATATTCAGCCCTCCGGTGAAGGCCCTTTTGTTGTCTATGATGATGAGCTTCTTGTGGTCCCTGTGGACATAATGGAAGGGAGAACTCCATTTGAAGGGCCTGGAAGCCCGGATCTGGACACCTGCCGTCCTCAATCCCTGCCAGAATTTACGGGGCGTCCCGATGGAGCCGAAATGGTCATGGAGGAGATAAACCTGCACACCCTGGCTGCTCTTCTCCCTGAGGATCTCTGCCAGTTCCTCGCCTGTCCCATCATTGCGGAAGATGTAGAATTCGAGGCAGATGAGCCTTTCCGCCTTTCTCAGGGCGTTGAAGATGGTATCAAAGGAGTCGTGCCCCTTATAGAGGAGCTGGACATCTGTGGCCGCGGAAAATCCATCGCCGAAGAGCCTCGCTATGGTATGACTCTGAAACCCCTCATCTCTCTGTATATCCATGGAAGTACAGTAATTATATCCCATCCGGACGGTATGGTATTATTAGCTATGAATTTCGAGGTCCTTGATATATCAGGTGACGCCGGGATACGCTCCTTCGGGAAGAGCTGGGCAGAGGCCTTCAGCAACGCAGGGATCGGGATGTACAGCCTTATCACCTCTTCGGAAGGAGTCATGGAGAAAGAGGTGCGGGTCGTAGAACTGGAGAACGACACCCTCGATGGGCTCCTGGTGAGCTTCCTCAATGAGCTGGTCTTTCATTTCGACAGCTATGGCTTCATCGGCAGGTCAATTGAAGTGACCCCTCTGTCCCTGGCTACGCCTTTCAGGATATGGGCGAGACTGCATGGAGAGGAGTTTGATCCCTCCCGGCATGACAGGCGGCTCCTGATCAAGGCAGCGACGTACCACAGGCTGCTGCTGGAGGAGCATGAGGGCTGCTGGAAGGCTGAGGTCATATTCGATATCTGACGGAGGTGCTGCATGTCCATAGAAGGACTGAAGAGAATAGATGAGAGCAGGATAGAGGTCCCCAGGGGTTATAAGCCGGGGATGCGGACAAAGGGGATCATCTATGTGGACAAAGGACTTGAAACGAAGCTGGAGGCCGAGGCCATTGACCAGGTGGCCAATGTGGCGAGCCTTCCCGGCATCGTAGGCGCTTCCATGGCAATGCCGGACATCCACACCGGCTATGGTTTTCCCATCGGCGGCGTGGCAGCCTTTGATCCTGAAGAAGGGATCGTCTCTCCCGGAGGGGTCGGTTATGATATCAACTGCGGGGTGCGACTGGTCAGGTCCAATCTTCTGAAAGAGGATATCCTCCCCCGCATGAAGGAACTTATTGAAGCCCTCTATTCCGAGATCCCCTCAGGCGTGGGATCAAAGGGAAGGCTCAGGCTCGGCCCTGATGATGAGCGGAACCTCCTCGTCAAAGGTGCCCGATGGGCTGTGGAGAAAGGCCTCGGTGAGCAGTCAGACCTTGAGAGGATAGAGTCAGGCGGATGCCTTGAAGGGGCTGATCCCTCCCTGGTGAGCCAGAAGGCCTATGAAAGGGGTAGGGCTCAGCAGGGGACCTTGGGCTCAGGAAACCATTTCCTTGAGGTCCAGTATGTGGATGAGATCTACGATGAAGCTGCGGCAGATGCCCTCGGCCTTTTCAGGGGACAGGTTACGGTGATGATCCATTCAGGCTCCAGGGGATTCGGCCACCAGGTCTGCACCGACTTTCTTGAGGTGATGGCAAGGGCGGCCCGGAACTACGGGATAGAGCTCCCGGACAAGGAACTGGCCTGTGCGCCCATAAAGAGCCCTGAGGCCAGGGACTACCTGGCGGCCATGAAGGCGGCGGCGAATTATGCCTGGGGGAACAGGCAGTGCCTCATGCACTGGACCAGGGAGGTCTTCCGCGACTTTTTCAGGCTTTCCCCAAGGGAACTGGGGATGGGCCTCATCTATGACGTAGCACACAACATTGCCAAGACGGAAGAACACACCGTAAAGGGGAAGAAGAGAAATCTCGTGGTCCACAGGAAGGGAGCAACACGGGCATTCCCGCCCGGACATCCTGATCTCCCCGAAGTCTACCGCCATCTCGGTCAGCCTGTCCTCATCCCCGGTGATATGGGAAGGGCCTCCTTCGTGCTCATAGGCACGGAAAAGGCGATGGAGGAGACCTTCGGCTCCACCTGCCACGGCGCAGGGAGGCTGATGTCGCGCCACCAGGCGATCAGGCAGGCAAGAGGCAGGGCGCTCTGGAGGGAGATGGAGGACAGAGGTGTTATTGTCAGGGCCGCCGGGAGGGAGACTGTGGCAGAAGAGATGCCCGAGGCGTACAAGGACATATCCGAGGTGGTGGAGGTGGTCCACTCGGCTGGCATCTCCCGGAAGGTGGCCCGCCTGAGGCCCCTGGGAGTGGTAAAGGGATAATGGAAGAGAGGCTTATTATCGGCGAGATCCCTTATGCAAACCTCTTCCCTATCTTTCATACCCTGAGGAAAGAGATAGACTGCTCCGCCTATACCTTCCGCCAGGGTGTCCCCTCAAGGCTGAACAGGATGCTCCGCGAGGGAGAGGTTGATCTGAGTCCTTCGTCATCCATCGAATACCTGAGAAACCCCTCCCTCTACGGGATAATAGAGGGCCATTCCATCAGCTCCCGCGGTCCTGTATGGAGCATCCTTCTTTTTTCCCGAAAGCCCCTTGAGGCCCTGGAGGGAGCCGCCATTTCCGTCACCTCCCAGTCTGAGACATCCGTCGGGCTCCTGAGGGTGATCATGGAAAAATTCCACGGCATCGGCTGTGAATACAGGGTCTCAGAGAGCCCGGAGACAGAAAAAACAGAGGCCTACCTCCTCATAGGAGACGACGCCCTGAAAAGGAGAGGACAGACAGGGGGGATGATGGTCTTTGACCTCGGAGAGGTCTGGTACAGGCTGACAGGCCTTCCCTTTGTCTTTGCCCTCTGGGTCTTCAGGAGGGAAATCGGGACAAAAAAAGGACTTCTTGACAGATTCAGAAAGGACCTGGACGAGGCGCGGGAGAAAGCCCTGCGTGACCTGAGGAGCATAGCCTCCTGCTCACCCCTCAGATCACATATGACTGAAGAAGAAATCGTCTCCTATTGGAGGCTCATCGATTACGGGCTCTCTGAAGAGAACAAAAAAGGGCTGGAGCTCTTCAGGGCTTCTCTGTCTGAGCTGTCTTACGGTCTAAATTCGTGACAGAGACCATCAGATTGGAGGAGTTTTTCACACTGCTCACCGAGTAGGAAAGCATCACAGGGAGGAGCTCCAGGGAGATCAGGACCGCCTCCTTCTCCTCGGGATCATGCTCCAGCCTCACCTCGCCGATAATGAGCGAGTCAAGGCGTATTCTCTTTTCCTCGCTGAGGATTGCGGGATTCATCCTGATCCTGAGCCAGTCCTTTCCCTCCAGCCTGACCAGCTCCTCCCTGAACTTCGGACTCCCCCCTCCTGAGGAGCCGGTGATCATCAGGAGGGCCTCGTCTCCGGTATCGGTGAGAAACTGCATACCGGTAATGCTCACTGCCTGACCGGTATCCGCCTTTTTCTCCCCTGCAAGGGCTGTCAGCGGGATGATCAGTGAGAGGATCAGTGACAGAATAACCGCTCCATCTCTCATTGCTTTAACGCTTTTTGTTTTCCTCATTTTCCTTCGGAATTCTCCTCCTTCTTCCTGCCTTCTTCCTTTTCCTCGCCTTCCTTTTTTCTCTCCATTGCCGCTGCTATCTCCGTGAGCCTCTTCATCACGAGGAAGTTCACCGTCCCCTCGGGAAACTGGCCGTCATCAGCCATCTCACCGGCAGGCATCCCGGTGAGGATCTCAAGCCCCTCCTCCATCCTGTCAATGGGATAGATGGAAAATTTCCCTTCCGTCACCGCATCCACCACATCCTTGTGCAGCATGAGATGCTTCACATTCCTCCTGGGGATGATCACGCCGTGGCTCCCGTCGAGCCCCCTGATCCGGCAGAGCTCAAAAAACCCCTCTATCTTTTCGTTCACCCCGCCGATAGGCTGGACATCGCCGCTCTGGTCCATGGAGCCGGTAATGGCAATGGACTGCTTCAGGGGGACCCCGGCGATACTGCTCAGAAGGGCGTAGAGCTCTGCGCAGGTGGCGCTGTCGCCTTCCACCATATCATAGAGCTGTTCAAAGGTGATGGAGGCGGAAAGGCTGATGGGCTTCCTCGTGGCGTACCTGCTCCCGAGGTAGCCGGTAATGATCATGATCGCCTTCTCGTGGATCTTGCCGCTCATCTTTGTCTCTCGTTCGATGTTGACGATTCCGGCCTTTCCGGTGTATGTCCTGGCGGTGATCCTTGAGGGCTTCCCGAAGCTGTAATCACCGAGGTCGAGGACAGCGAGGCCGTTCACCTGTCCTACCTTCTCCCCTGATGTATTGATGATGAGGGTGTCCTCCAGTGTCGCCTCCCTGAGCCGCTCCTCCATCCTGTTGGCACGGGACTTCCTCTCGTCAAGGGCCTGCACCACATGCCCGGCCCTGATTACTGTGCTCCCTGTAGAGAGTGCCCAGTAGTGCGCCTCCCTCACAAGGTCGGCGATCTCACTGAAACGGATAGCGAGCTTCTCCCTGTGGCCTGCAAGCCGGGAGCCGTACTCCACGACCCTTGAGACGCCGCCCCTGTCCAGGGGAAGCAGTTTCTCCTCCTGTTGCAGGCCTGCGATAAACCGGGCATACTGGTTCATGCTTTCGGTGTTCCTCTCCATCCTGCTGTCGAAGTCAGCCTTCACCTTGAAGAGCTCCCGGTACTCCTCATCCATGTTGTAGAGCATATAGTAGAGATAGGGGTTTCCCACCAGGATCACCTTCAGGTCAAGAGGGATGGCCTCGGGCTTCAGCGCTGAGGTGCTCATGAGCCTGTACTGCTCCCATACATCCTCTATCCTGAGCTCCCTGTTCTTGATGGACCGCTTCAGGGCATCATAGGAGAAGATGTTCCTCAGGAGGTCCAGGGCATTGATCACAATATACCCGCCGTTGGCCCTGTGGAGGGAGCCTGCCTTGATCATGGAGAAGTCGGTGAGGGCCATACCGTACTGGACCTTGTACTCAATCCTGCCGAAGATATTGAGGTAGGTGGGGTTGCTTTCAAAGACCACGGGAGCGCCCTTAGACTCACCGTTGTTGACGATCACATTCACCGAATACCGGACAAAGGAGACCTCCTGCCTGGGCATCCGCATGAAAGGCAGCGGCGGGGTCTGCTCCTCCTGGGTCTTGAAGTCATCGAGGTGGGTGAGTATGTCCTCCTG
>JBAZFD010000066.1:0-8509 GCA_041653575.1 Thermodesulfovibrionales bacterium | reverse complement strand
AGGATGAGGAGCCCAAGGAGGAAAAAAACCGCTACGGAAAGGACAGCCGGACGCTGGCTATGAAAAACCGATGAAAGGTATCCGAAAAGGAGCGGGCCCATAATGGCTGAAGACTTTCCCACCAGGGAATATACCCCGAAATACTCCGTCTCCTGGCCTTCAGGGATGAAACGGGCGTAAAAGGCGCGTGTGGCAGCCTGGACCGTGCCCAGGCCCAGCCCGGCGATGGAGGCTACGACAAAGAAAGGAGCCTTTGCCTCGATGAAAAAAGCAGCCACCGACACAAAGACCCAGAGAAAAAGGGAAAGAACCACCACCCTCTTGGGTCCCCAGTTGTCTATGGGCCGGGCCATGACAAAAGCGCCGGTGAGTGCAGTGGCCTGGACCGTAAGATAGAGCCCTATCAGCTCCTGGGGGTCGAAGCCCAGGGTGGTTGAGGCGAAGATACTGGAAAAGACAATGACCGTGTTGACCCCGTCCTCGTAAATGAGATAGGCGAGGAGGAACCTCCGCTGCTCTCTCCTTGAGAGGATCTTTTTCAGGGTGGTCCAGGTGTATCTCAGCCCGTCACGGGCAGCCCTGGCAACCTGCCCTTTTCCCTCATCACGGGGAAGAAAGAAGAAAGCGGGCAGGGAAAAGAGACCGAAAAAGAGGGCCACCATCGGCCAGACTGCGGCAAGGTTTCCGGTCTTTACCAGGACAAGGGCAAGGATAAGGGAGATGATGGAGCCCACGTACCCCACGCCGTATCCCCAGGCAGAGACCCTCCCCTGCCGGTCCTGCTGGGCGATTTCGGGGAGAAAGGAGTTGTAGAAAACCAGTCCACCCTCCATGCCGATGTTCGCAAGGACAATGAGCAGAAATCCCTCAAAGGCCATCCCCTTCTGAAGAAAGGTCAGTGAGGCTACGGCTGAAATACTGAGGATGGTATAGAGGGCAAGGAGTTTTTTCCTGATCCCGGCATAATCCGCTATCCCTCCGATGAGCGGTGATGTCAGGGCGACGACAGCCATGCTCATGGATATCGCCCTCCCCCACCAGAGGTCTCCTGCGCCTGCCTCATTCCCCACGATCTGGCCTGCGTAAAAGACAGGGAAGATAACGGCGGCTATGACAGCGGAGTAGCTGGAATTGGCAAAATCATAAAGACACCACGACAGGATTTTCTTGTTCATTCTTCCTCTGTTGAGCGGGACTGCATCTCTTCAAGCCGCTGCAACGCCTCCCTGGCGGCAGCCATCTGGGACGCCTTTTTGCTCTTACCTTCTCCTCTCCCGAAAACCCTTCCCTGGATGGAGACCTCGGCAGTAAAGACCTTGCGGTGCTCTTCCCCCTCCTGGCTCACGATCCTGTATTCCGGGAGGACAGCGAAGATCCCCTGGCATTTTTCCTGAAGCTCGGTCTTGAAGTCGTACCCCTCCTTTGCCTCTATGACCGAGGCTATCCTCCCTGCAAGAAGGAGAATGATAAGGGAGCGGACGGTGGGATAATCGCTGTCAAGAAAGACAGCGCCGAAGAGGGCCTCAACCGCGTCGGAGAGGATAGACTTTTTCTGGCTTCCCCCTGATGCCTCCTCTCCCTTGCCGAGCCGGAGATATTGCCCCAGGGAAAGGGCAGAGGCAACGTCAAAGAGGACCGACTCCTTCACGAGGTAGGACTTCATCCTCGACATCTCCGCCTCTGTCAGCCCCTTCTCTGCAAGAAAGAGCCTTTCTGCAATCACAAGACCGAGGACGGAATCCCCCAGGAATTCCAGTCTCTCGTTGTGCCGGGGACATTCCCCGGCATTCTCATGGAAAAAGGAGGTGTGGGTCAGGGCATCCCGAAGGAGGCCCCTGTCTCTGAACCGGTACCCTAAAGACTCCTCAAGCACCCCTGTAGCGCCTGAAAAGCAGGCAGGCATTTGTTCCCCCGAAGCCGAAGGAGTTGGACAGGACACAGTCTATATCAGCCTTCCGCGCTGTGTTGGGCGTATAATCCAGGTCGCACTCAGGGTCAGGGTTGTCGAGGTTGATTGTAGGAGGGATGATCCCGTCACGCATGGCGAGTATGGAGAAAACCGCCTCCACGCCGCCCGCAGCGCCCAGCAGGTGTCCTGTCATGGACTTTGTGGAGCTGACGCTGAGCTTGTAGGCGTGATCGCCGAAGACGCTCTTGATTGCCAGGGTTTCAAGCTCATCACCATACTTGGTGGATGTGCCGTGGGCATTGATGTAACCAACTTCCTCGGGCATGATACCGGCATCCTTCAGCGCCGCCTTCATGCACCGGGCAGCACCCTCTCCCTCAGGCGCAGGGGATGTGATGTGGTAGGCGTCACTGGACATGCCGTAGCCGACGATCTCCGCGTAGATCCGCGCGCCCCTCGCCAGGGCTGATTCCAGGCTCTCAAGGATCACGACTCCTGAGCCTTCACCCATGACAAAGCCGTCCCTGTCTGTATCAAAGGGCCTGCTCGATTTCTCAGGCTCGTCATTACGGGTTGAGAGGGCCTTCATGACAGAGAACCCTACAATCCCCAGGGGTGTGATCACAGATTCAGTGCCGCCTGCGATCATGGCATCCGCCTCTCCCCTCTGGATGATCCTGAAGGCATCGCCGATGGAATGGCTCCCTGTGGCACAGGCAGTGACTGCTGCTGAATTGGGCCCCTTTGCCCCAAATTTTATGGACACATTTCCCGAGGCAAGGTTGATGATGATCATGGGGATAAAGAAAGGCGTCACCTTGCGGATACCCTTCTCCAGCATGACCTTATGGTAATGCTCAATGGCAGGAAGGCCTCCCATGCCTGCCCCGATAATCACTCCTACCCTTTCCGCGTTCTCTTCCGTTATTTTCAGGCCCGAGTCCTCCATGGCCATGGTTGCCGAGGCCATGGCGAGGTGGATGAACCTGTCCATCTTTTTTATCTCTTTGAGCTCTATGTAAAGGGAGGGATCGAACTCCTTCACCTCACCGGCAATACGAACGGGCAAAGATGATGCGTCAAACTGGGTGATGGGTCCGAGCCCTGATCTCCCCTCAACGGCAGACCTCCATGAGGCCTCCACGCCGATACCCATAGGCGTTACAAGACCCAATCCTGTGACGACAACCCTTTTTTTCATTCTGGAAACACCTCGTAAGAAATGAATTATAACCGGACAGCCCCCTCAGGGGCCATCCGGTTATCTGTTTCAATGATAGAGCGGCTTTAGCCTACTTTGTTCTGGATGTAATCAATAGCGTCCTTGACCCTGCCGATCTTTTCGGCATCCTCATCAGGGATCTCGATGTCGAAGGCCTCCTCAAAGGCCATGACCAGCTCAACGGTGTCGAGGGAGTCGGCGCCCAGATCCTCTACAAAAGAAGCGTCAAGGGTAATCTCGGACTGGTCCACCCCCAACTGCTTTGAAATAATCTCTTTTACCTTTTCGTCAACCATCTTATTCCTCCGAATCTGTGATTTTACTGCATGACTTTTGAAAATGAGTCCCTGAAAAAAACTGTTTGTCTATTTTACCTGTCCCGCTCCGGAAAAGGGCAGGACCGATAAAAACTACATATACATGCCGCCGTTGACATGGATCACCTGGCCTGTGACATAGCCGGACTCAGGTGAAGAGAGGAATGCCACCGCATGGGCCACATCCTCCACCGTGCCGAAACGGTTCATGGGGATGGATTTCATCATATCCTGCTTGACGTTGTCAGGCAGTGCGTCCGTCATGGCTGTGGTGATGAAGCCAGGCGCAACGGCGTTGGATGTTATTCCCCTTCCGGCATACTCTTTGGCAACGGTCTTGGTGAGCCCAACGATACCTGCCTTGGATGCGCTGTAGTTGGCCTGTCCGGGGTTCCCCATGAAGGCCACAATGGAGGCGATGTTCACAATCCTGCCGTACCGCTGTTTGGACATCACCTTCACCGCCTCCTTGGAGCAGAGGAAGGTCCCCTTGAGATTGATATTGATCACAGCATCCCAGTCCTCTTCCTTCATCCTCATGAGAAGACCGTCGCGGGTGATCCCGGCGTTGTTCACCACAATCTCAACCTTGCCGAACTCCTTTACTGCCTCTTCAAAGATCGCGGCCACATCCGCAGACTTTGAGACATCACCTGTGAGGGCGATACTCCTTACCCCCATCTTTTCAAACTCTGTTGCCGTCTCCTGGGCTATCTCCCTGTTGACATCAACAACGACGATATTGGCTCCACGTCTTACCAGCTCTTCACCAATGGACTTGCCGATACCCCGGCCCCCTCCTGTTATGACAGCTGTATGTCCCTTCATTTGTCCCTCCATGGAAAAGTCGGGTATCATTTTAGCAGAGAACTATAGCCATTTTCCAGTCGGTTCCGGCCCGTCAGGAGGGCAGGTCGTGAGGGGCGCGGCGGGCAGACTGTAAGAATTTCTCCTTTTCTGCACATCAGCTACGCCTCGCTGCCGATTGACAGTCGCCGGATTTTCTGGTAAAAAGACTGTATGTGGGATTATACCAAAAAAGTAAAAGACCTCTTCCTCCACCCGAAAAACGTAGGGGAGATTGAAAACCCCGATGCCGTAGGGGACGTGGGCAGCATCATCTGCGGTGATGCCCTCAAACTCTACCTGAAGATCGACAAGGAAACAGGAAAGATCTCTGACGCGAGGTTCCAGACCTTCGGCTGCGCCTCCGCCATTGCAAGCTCTTCCGCCCTCACGGAACTCATCAAGGGGAAAACCCTGGACGAGGCCATGGAGGTTACAAACCAGGACATCGCCGACTTCCTCGGCGGGCTCCCTGACGAGAAGATGCACTGCTCCGTTATGGGGAGGGAGGCCCTTGAGGCCGCCATAGCGAACTACAGGGGCGAGGAGGCCAAGCCCGAGACAGGAGAGCGGGTCATCTGCAAATGCTTTGATGTCTCTGAAGAGAAGATCAGGAGCGTTGCCGTAGAAAACCACCTCACCACCGTAGAGGAGATCACCAACTTCACCAAGGCAGGCGGAGGCTGCGGCGCCTGCATCCCGGCAATAGAAGCGATACTCAAGGATATCTGGAGCATCAAGACAGCCTCTGAGAGGATCGAGAAACCGAAGAAGCTCACGAACCTCCAGAAGATCGCCCTCATCCAGGAGATCCTGGAAAAGGAGGTCAGACCGGGCATTCAGGCAGACGGAGGGGACCTTGAGCTCATAGATGTTGTGGGGAATAAGGTCATCATAGGCCTGAGGGCCATGTGCGTGGGATGCCCCATGGGAGGGGTGACCATCAAGGGAATCGAGGAAAAACTACGCGAAATGGTGAGCGACGATATCATCGTTGAGGAAGGATAAATAATGAAGCCCCTGTACCTGGACAATAACGCAACCACAGCCGTGGCGCCTGAAGTGCTTGATGAGATGCTGCCCTATTTCAAAGAGTTTTACGGAAATCCCTCAAGTATGCACACCTTCGGAGGACAGCTCCACAGAAAAGTGGAAGAGGCGCGGGCAAGGGTTGCCTCTCTCATCGGCGCAGAACCGGAAGAGATCATCTTCACCAGCTGCGGCACAGAGAGCGACAACACCGCTATCATGAGCAGCCTTGAGGCACAGCCGCACAAGAGACACATCATCACCTCGAAGGTGGAGCACCCGGCAGTACTGAACTTCTGCAGGCACATGGCCAGGAAGGGATACAGGATCACCTACATTCCGGTTGACAACAAGGGGAAACTGGACATGGATACTTTCAGAAACTCCCTTGATGAAGACACAGCCGTGGTCTCCCTCATGTACGCCAACAATGAGACAGGCGTTATCTTCCCCATCCAGGAAATTGGACAGATACTGCGCGACAGGGGCATACCCTTTCACTCCGATGCGGTCCAGGCAGTGGGAAAGATCCCCATAGACCTGAAGAAGCTCCCTGTGGACATGCTCTCCATCTCAGGGCACAAGCTCCACGCCCCAAAGGGGATAGGCGTCCTCTATGTCAGAAAGGGGCTGAGGTTCTCCCCCTACCTAATCGGCGGCCACCAGGAAAAAGGCAGGAGGGCAGGGACTGAGAACGTGGCCTCCATCATAGCCCTGGGAAAGGCCTGTGAGCTGGCGAGCCAGGATCTCAGGACAGAGATCATCCGCCTGAGAACCCTGAGAGACAGGCTTGAAAATGCGCTCCTTGAGCAGTGCCCTGACGCCCTGGTAAACGGCGACACCGGTCACCGTCTCCCCAACACCACCAACCTGAGCTTCCAGTATGTGGAAGGAGAGGCAATCCTCCTGAGGATGGATGAGTACGGCATATGCGCCTCATCAGGCTCAGCCTGCTCCTCAGGCTCCCTCCAGCCGAGCCACGTGCTCAGGGCCATGGGAGTCCCCTTCACCGCAATCCACGGCTCCATCAGGTTCTCCCTGAGCAGGTACAACACCGAAGAGGAAATCGACAGGGTCATAGAAATCCTGCCCGGCATCATTAAAGAGCTCAGGGCGCTCTCCCCCTTCGGGAAGGCAGAGCCACGGGCGTGTGAGACACCTGTTCCGTAAACAGGGCAGTAAAGGCACATTAAGACCTGCATTTTGCAATTTCATATGTTATTGGTTTTATGAGAATAAATTCCAAAAAACAGCAAAAGGCAAGACCATGCCCCGTGTTATCACACATTGCCTGGATAGCTCGCCTATCCATTCCAGTAGCCCTGCCTCACTCGTAGAAAAATTAAATGCCTTACCCATTCGATCTTTTATTACCCTTGCCTGCTTCTGATTGCACAAAACAACAACATCCGATATAATATTTTTTTGAAAATATAGAGATACATCATCAACGATCAAAACATTAGTCATTTAAATCTCCTTTCAGAAAGGACCAAAAAAATGAATATAGACGACCTGTTGCCCCTTCACGTTTTACTATGGAGCCCTTCCCAACGAAGTTTCCACATCGAATTAGTCAGCCAGATGCTTGAAAAAAATAGTCGCATATATTTTGATAATCTTCCCGTTGACTATGTAACGCTCGCCTTTGCTAATACGCACGAAGAAGCAGTAGAAATATCTAATACCCTCAGAATTAAACTTTCCGAGCTAAACGAGAAACTTAGCCGCAAACAAATACCTTAAGTAAAACAACATTCCAACCATCGGGTCGAGTCCCGCGCTCTGATGCGCGGGGCTCACCCGGGCGTTAGGCGCAGAGGGAGGGGTTAGGTGTTGTCTTTTGCTGTTTTTCTCAATTTCATTCATTAAAACAAAGACTTTTAAAATAAGCATGGCACTATATTGAGGAGAATCAGGGGTGTTTCTTGCCCCTCATGCCAATAGCATTCCCGCCAGCTCTGTCGGCGTGTGAATGGGTATCCTGGATTTTTCGAAGTCCTTTTGATTACGTGTTACAATGGCATCGGCAGCGACGTGACAGGCCGATTCATGGATCACCGCATCTTCAAAATCGTTGAAATCACTACTGACGGCGGATTCAATCACAGCCCTGTTAATGGGAGCAACCTCAAAGAGGGTCAGCAGCTTTCTTATTCCTTCCCTGGCGCCTGCCGCGCCGATCGTCTTTGAGGCGATATAATAAACGGTGGTTATAGTCGTACCGCAGAGATATCCCGTGATGGTTCCCTCCTCCACATAGGAAAAGAGCTCAACCGCTGCATCGGAAAAGGGCGGCCTGTCCATAAGCACATCAAGGACAACATTCGTGTCAAAGAGGATCTTCAACGGTGCTTTTCCTCAAGATATTTCTTATACTCCTTTTCATCAAGCTTTGCGTCCCTGAGGATGCCCCGGAGGGATTGAGTTACAGGGGCTGGGGGTTGCTGAGGCTTGCCCTTTTCCGATGTAAGCAGCCTGAAGTAGTCAGACACAAGCTGTGAAACTGATTTACCGGAATCGGCGGCGTATGTTTTTGCCTTCCTGATTAATTCCTCCTCCAGTCGAAGAGTGAGTTTCGTCTGCATAGTTACAACCTCCTACCATGACGTACAATACTTATCCTCAATATACGGCATCCCTTTCCCAGTGTCAAGCGGTGTTGTTGCGGTTTCTTTGCTGCCAAGGACAAAAAAACACAGGGGAGATTACCATACAGAGCCTGATCTTCTGTATCTCGTGCCCGATCGTCGGGTCACGGAAACCTCTCCCCCCTAATCGCTGTTTCTCAGCGCCTTCAGCACCTCATCCACATGGCCCTTCACCTTCACGCTCTTCCAGGCCTTTGCAATCAGGCCGTCGGCGGTGATAAGGAAGGTGGATCTGATGGTTCCCTCGCTGACCTTGCCGTACATCTTCTTCTCGCCCCATGCGCCGTAGGCGGTCAGGACTGTGTGGTCAGGATCGCTCAGGAGGGGGAAGGTGAGGCCCTGCTTCTCCCTGAACCGCTTATGGCTTGCAATGCTGTCGGAGCTCACGCCGATGACAGCCGCATGGGGAGTGAGCCTGTTGAGGTTGTCCCTGAAGTCACAGGCCTCCTGGGTGCATCCTGGCGTGTTGTCTCTGGGATAGAAATAGAGGACCACTGCCCTCCCCTCTTTTAGGAGATCGGCAAGACACACCTCT
>JBAZFD010000065.1:0-8545 GCA_041653575.1 Thermodesulfovibrionales bacterium | reverse complement strand
TAATGAATGTTTCCATTATTCTGCCCTCAGCGGATACACACCCTTTCCCTCACAGGGTTCCCAATATTCAGACCACTATCTCTTCTTTTCGCTGGGTTTACGGAAGCATTTTTATGACAGCCGGGGGAAGTATTGCTCATTGAGCAGGCCGGGTTTTCTTTGATAGAAAACTTCCCCGAGCGTAAAAGGAGATACATTATGACTGAAGCTATACAAGAAACACCTTCACCTCAGGTATGCGCCGCGAAAATCTTTCAGATCAGCGGAACACAACTCGATCCCGATATTGCCGCTGCCCTATGGCCGAAAATCCTGCAGCATAAATGGCTCATGTCTGAGAAGCATGGCCGTGATGTCGGATTGCGCACTGCTTGCATCGACTTTGTCGAACATATGGAGCAGGCAAGCAAGGAGTATGTTGACTACAGACGAAAAGATGTCTTGGTTGAGCTTGGAGCCCAATCCATCGGAAGAGAAACATGGGACACTATCTCCGATTCCCAGCCGCCAAAGCAGTTAGTCCAGAGGCGGATAATCCTCCCCCTGACAGAGCCAGACCTTTCCATGAAACATGGCGTCATTCCCCCGAAGACGATCATCTTCTTCGGACCTCCAGGCACCGGGAAGACCCATTTTGTCAAGGCGATAGCGGGTGTGCTTTCGTGGTGGTATATTGAAATCTTGCCCAGTATGCTTATGGCTGACGGCATAGAAAAATTTGGCGCTAATCTTCATGCGATAATGGAAAAAGCGAGGACCCTTGAAGACGCAGTGATCTTTATCGATGAGTTTGATGAAATAGCCGGCAGCAGGGACGAAGCAACCAGGGTAGACAAGTCTATTACAAATGAGTTTCTCAAGCAGGTTCCTCTCCTGAAAAATCAGGGGAACAAGATATTGCTCGTATGTGCAACCAACTATATCAGGCAGCTCGATGCTGCATTGCCCCGTCCCGGAAGGTTCGATTGTATTATTCCTGTAGGAGATCTGGATGAAGACGGGAGAAAGACTATTCTGGAATATTACTTGTCCAGGCTCAATACAAAAGGGATCGATCTTGATCTGGTTGTGGGCATGACTTCACGATTTACGCCTGCCGACATCGAATATCTGTTTCAGCAGGTTGCTCAATTCGCTTTCGAGGAAGAATATGCCAGTAAGCATGATTATGTCGTCACCACAGATACTGTTGTACAGATGATTCCGAGGGTTCGTCCATCATTGACCGAAGGAATGATTGAGGACTTCCAAAAGGACAGCATTTCTTACGCCAGGGCTTAGGAATACGGTGTCAAAGTGGAGAGAACCGAAGTTGCAGCGATCGTTTGGTTTCGAAATGAAGGACTGTTTGTGTCAGGACTGCCTCTTGCACCTGATTCCTGAGCCCTCCGATTTCTTCATGCCTTCGGTAGGGTGAAACTAAAGACGCTGCCTTTTGCAGGGATGCTTTCAACCCATATCCTTCCTCCATGAGCTTCTATTATTGCTTTGACAATGGACAACCCGAGACCCGAACCTTTTGTATCTCTTTTTACCCGGGAGAATACATCAAATATTGAAGTCAGTCGATCTTTCGGAATGCCTATCCCTGTATCCTTTACAGAGACGAGTATTTCATTGCCTATGTCTGCTGCTTTGACTGATACGGCGCCTCCTGCGTCAGTGTATTTTATTGCATTGTCGAGAAGGTTTCTGATCACACGGTTTATCATGGCCGCATCTGCACTAACCATAGAAATCGCTGTGTCAGGAAGCTCAAGAGATAGGGTGATTTGTTTCTTTTCTGCTGCCATCTTTTCTGTTTCAATATTTTTCTGAATTTCCGCATATACATTGAGAGGAGTAAAAATGGGAGTATACTCCTGCGCATCAAATTTTGAGAAGTCCAGAAAGTCAGCTATTAATAGTGAAACGCTGTTAAGCTCATCACGGATTATTTCAAGGTAGTTCTGTTGTTTTTCCGTCAGAACTCCTGCCTTTCCGGAAATGATTCTCGATAGAAAACCCTCAGATGCTACAACTGGGTTTCTCATGTCATGGGCGAACATAGAAAGAATATGCCTCCGCTCTCTCTCCAGCTTCCTCAAGCCGGTAATATCTTCAATGGCAAGGAGGATCATCCGCTTGCTAATCACCTCATCATGAATTTGCCGGGCATTGAGCATCATTACTTTATGTCCTATGCTCGGGAAATCATGCTCAACTTCGAAATCGTTGAACTGGGAGTTCTGTGGGAGAATTTTTTCAAGAAGGAGGCGAAGTCCTGGGATATCCCACTGTTGACTCCCAAGCTCGTAAATGTAACTTCCGACAGTTTCCTCCGGATTTACTTTGAAGATTGTATAGAATGACCGGTTGGCCGAGAGTACTTTCAGGTCAGCATCCAGTACCAATAGGGCCTCGCGGATTGTTTCTATAATGTTCTGAGCGTATCTGCGGGCCATCTCCATTTCAACCAGCGCTTGCCTGAACGCAGGTCCCGATGCTTCACTATCCGGGAGCAGATGCTGTGTTTCCCTCAGTTTCTGTGCTAAATCTTCTTTTGCGTTATTCTGATCTTTCATCGCGAGCTCTTTACGCGTAAATAGATTGTTCAGGCATCTGCCTCATTGAAAGTATACAGCGCTCCTTATGATTCAGCAACCGATTTCAGCGCAGCCATGACCCAGCCGAAGCCGAAGACGATCAGGCTGTCCCTGACCTTGGGGAAGGCCAGGAAGTTGATCGAGACTTCAAGAGAGAGACGGGCAGAACTCCCTTTCAGGGGCCAGGGCCTCGGCAGCCTGATGGCGCTTATTGGCAGATTGTTCTTTGTTTTTTGACAGGGAACGCTCCGGTTTTCTATGATTTTATCATAAGGGGCTGGTATTTTACGGACAGGAGGTCGGGTATGAGGCTTATATATTGCATCTTTGCAGTTCTTATCGCGCTGTCGTCGTGGTCAGCTGACGCTCAGGAAAGGGATTCCTATTCCTCTTTGTCGGAGTCAGGATCAGATGAAAGACTCCTCCTTGACCTGGTGAACAAGGCCCGGATGCAGGGGGCGCGATGCGGCAACAGATATTACGAACCGGCTGAACCTTTCTTCTGGAACGGGAAACTGGCAAAAGCGGCCCGCCGCCAGTGCAGGGACATGAGCAGAAACAGGTTCCTGGGCCATAGAGGCTCAGACGGGAGCAGGCACAGTGACAGGGTTTCAGAGGCGGGGTACGACTGGAGCAGCTGCGGAGAGAATATCTGCGAAGGATACGAGACCCCTGAAGATGTGGTAGAGGGCTGGATGGAGAGCGAAGGCCACTGTAAAAATATCATGAACCCCGAGTACCGGGAAGCAGGCGTTGCCAGGAGCCTCGGCAGGGGGAAAAGACTTTACTGGACCATCGTTTTCGGGACGGCGATGCAATAGAAGAAAGGGAGGGAAGGCCTGAGGCCCTCCCTCCCTGCTGTCTGACTACTTTTCAGATTCTTCCTCTTTCACTTTCTTCTTTTTTCTCTTCTCCTTCTGGGTCTCATCTTCTGCCTCAGCAGGCTTTTTCTGACCCCTCGGCGGCTGACCTTCAGTCACCTCAGGCCTCTTTCTCTCAGCAGGCTTCACCTGCTCCCTGCCGCCTCTTTCTCCACGGCCTCCGACAGGCGTTTCAGGTCTCACGCGGTCTTCAGGTTTTACCCTTTCCCTTCCGCCAGTCTGACCGGGAAGCAGTCCAGGAGCTATGGTGCGCTCTTTTTTCTCAGGCTTCACCTGCTCTCTGCCGCCTCTCTGCCCAAGGCCTTCATCAGTCCTTGCAGCAGGCCTCACTCTCTCCCTGAGTTTCTCCCTCTCCGAGGCAGGGATATGCCTGATCATGGGTTTTTCCCTGTCGCCGCGCAGCCTTGGTTTAGTGATGCTCTTCAGCGGCAGCTCTTTGGGCTTGAAGCCGGGATTCAGCACAGACCTTTCACGTTCCCTGACAAAGGGGCGGGATCTCTTTATCTCCTTGAACCTGAGATTCAGGATTCTCTGAGGCGGGCGCTTTGCTTCAGGGATGCGCCTGTCAGAGGCGAAGAAGCTGAACCTGGTAGGTCTTATATCGGGAGCGCCGATACTGATGTTGCCCCTGATGAAGAGCCTGTTCCTGACAAAGTCCCTGTCGCCGCGTACAAACCGGAATGAGCCGGAATTGAAGCTGTCATGGTGGACAATGGTCACGCCGTCGTCTGCATGGACGTTCCTGAAAATATTTATGCTGAGACGGTTGATGTTAATTTCTGCGATGATTGCGCTGTGCCTGCCGTAATGCCTCTGCCCGTAATAGGTCTCTCCGGGGGCAAGGGGGACCCAGCCTACATATTCAGGAGTCCGGACCCAGCCCACATACCCCGGCCCCCAGTAGACATCACCCCTGGCAGGGGGGACCCAGCACCAGCCGAACCTCCTCGCAAAGGTCCACCTGCCGTAATGATAGGGCGCCCAGCCCCAGGGCTCGAATCCGATCCAGACATACTCGCCTCCCCTCCAGACCCATCTTCCGTGCCTGTAAGGCGCCCAGTTTGCACCCACAGCCACCGTGGGGGTCCAGACATAGCCGTACTCAGGGTCGTCAACCCACCTGCCGTATCTGTCGAAATCCGGGGAGTAGGTCCTGAGCTCATCAGGCAGGTACCGTGACCCTTCACCGTCGGTTGCGTAGAGATCATCATTCCTGGCCTTGTTCCAGTCTTCCCACTCGTCGGGGAGGCCCATGGGACCGACCTCACCGTCAGTGTCCTGTCCGAGGGTCAGCATCTCCTCTGCGTTGATTCCTGTTGTGCCGACGGTGTTTTCAGCCTCCACATATCCCTTGTAGACAGCGACATCGGTGTACTGGCCGGACAGGTCGACCCTGAAAATGGCCGGGTCAAAGGCCCGTGTTGAGGCATCAGGCGTGTCGACCTGTATTACCCCTCCAGCAGTTGCTTCATAGAAAATGTATGCCTTCCCCTGTGAAAGGTAGAATTGGGAAGAAGCATTCTCCATGGAGAGTATCTGGAGGGAGGAGTTCCGGTCGAGCCTGATATAGGTCCCTGTGCTCATCTGGAGCTCAATCCTTCCATCATCAGGGACCCAGATTTCATCCCCCTCTTCGACAGGTCCGTTTATAGAGGCAAGCCCCCAGTCTTCAGACTCCGAGGTCTTTATCTGGACATCACCTTCGATGAGACTTATGCGCATCGTGCCGGGAGCGGCAGAGAAGGCATAAGCCGGAACCAGCAACAGCGCAACCCAGATCATCAGTACCCTTACTATCTTCATAGCGTCCTCCTTCCGTCTTTCCCGACGGGCTTCTGTTCTGTGACTTTATTTCTTGCCGATACGGAAATTATAGCACCTTCCATGCCAGTAGCCCTTTGCGCAGACAAGGGCAATGATGCTGTTTTTAGTTTGCTATGTTGTGCAGGTGTCTTGTTTGCATTTGCATGAAAGTGCAGGACAGGAGTGCAATTTTTGCACGGGCCGGGGGATGTTCCTCTTTTGGGCAACCCTCTTCCCTTTTCCGATATCCTGTCCGGCAGTGCGTGTCGCTGAAAAGAGGCTCAGACATGGTTTCTCAGCATCAGCTCAGCGGGATGGGGATTGAGGTAGTACTGGGTCTTCAGGTAGGGCTCATCGTATTTCCTGACATAGTGCCTGAGCAGGGTCAGCGGCACTATAAGGGGGAGAATTCCCCGGTGGTACTCCTCTATGATTGAGATAAGTTCCTGCTTCTCCTCTGAAGAGAGCTGCTTCTTGAAATACCCCATGATGTGCTGCAGCACATTGGTCTGCTTTTTGGGGGTGGCGATCAGCCGCAGGCCTTCCATGATCGTTCTGATGTACTGCCTGCGGAGGTCCGTCGGTTTGCGGCCCTTCGCCTCAGCCACCAGCCTCCCCAATTCCCTGTAGTGTCTGGCGCTGTGGGACATGATAAGGAGCTTGTGCCGTGTATGGAATTCCATCAGGTTGTGAAGGGAGCTCCCCTTTCCCATGAGATCCTGCCAGCGGTGAAATACAAAGATTCTCTCTATAAAATTTTCCCTGAGTGCAGGGTCATGAAGTCTCCCTTCATCCTCCACCGGGAGCAGAGGGAAGGTATCTATGAATAGGGCGGCAAAAATCCCTCTCCCTCTCCTGACGGGAATGCCTGACTCGCTGTAGACCTTTACCCCCGTCATGCCTGAGCTCGGGGATTTGCTTTTGAAGACAAAACCGCAGAGATCGAGGCCGGAAAGCTCCTGCATCTTTTCCCCTGCCCATCTGGTCATGCCCCCGGTGTGGTCTATGCCGGTTTTGATGGTGACAAGACGGGGAGAATCAGGACTTCCCACAAGACGCATGGGCTCACGGGGAACAGGAAGGCCATACTCCACCTCCGGGCAGACAGGGACCCAGTCCACATACCTCCCCAGGGTATCCGCAAGGAAAGGGTCGAGCTTGTGACCGCCGTCGTACCTCACCTGCTCTCCCAGAAGGCAAGCGCTTATGCCGAGCCTGATCTTCTCTTCCATAACAAGCATCCCTGTACAATCCTGCTCAGTTTGTTCTGACCTGTCATTACTATATCAGGAACGCAGCTTGCCTCGAAACAGCTGAGGCTGGACAGTATCCTGGTAGCTCCGGCAGTCATGCCGGTGTTTGCATTCCCGGCATACCTCCAAGGCCCTCTTCCCGTTGCTCTTGAGTCTGGGGCACCAGATGTATATTTTCCCCTCCATGGGTCCCCTCAGCCCTTCGGCCTCGATGCAGGCAGGGAGGCCTCCAGCGCTTCTATCTTTGTGCATGGCCGCGCTTTTCCTTTCTTTCCGGGCATGGTTGAATTATAGGATATACATTTGTATACTTTCAACTGAATTATCCCTGACTATGGAAGGGGGGCTATGGCAAAATCTGATCTTCAGCAGTGGTGTGTCTATGTCCTCAGATGCAGGAACGACGCACTGTACATCGGTTCGACCAACGACCTTGAAAGAAGGCTGACCGCTCACGCCTCCGGCAAGGGGAGCAAGTTTGTCCGGGCCTTCAAGCCCTTCCAGGTGGCAAAGGTCCTGCTCTGCCGGGACGGCACCGAGGCCAGGAAACTGGAATACCGGCTGAAGAGGTTGAAACGGTCCCAGAAACTGAAGGCCCTGGGCATTGAATCTGATGGTGAAGCCTTTGATGAGGCGGTTTCGGGCAGCTGATAGGGGAAAGACGAAAGCAAGAGGAAATAAAAAGAACCATAGGAAGGACTTTTTCATGGACCGGCTTTTATGCCCTTTGGCGCTTCCATTCAGGTCGCCAAAATTCTTCGTCCAGACAAGTCTCCTACGGTTCTTTTAGGATCTTCTGAGAATGCCGCTGTGAGAAGCCGACAGCTCTTTTTTACATTGGGAGTTCCGTCAGCTGCTCAGGCATCCCTCTCGATTCTGAGGGCCCGCTCACCGCATCCGACACCCACTCCCTTACTGTGGTTTGCTCCTGTGGCTTAACCACAGCGGCATTGCAACCTGTCTCTTGCTTTCAGTTTAGCGCGGAATCACGGCGGTGTCAATCTTTTATATTGTTTCCCCGGATGACCATGAGATATGTCCACCCATGCCGGAGGATCTGAGGGATGCCTTTAACGAGATTGACGGAGAAGGGACTGTCTCAATTCTGGCTCAGTCATAGTTTGGTCATGCCGGAGGAAACAGAAAAGGGGCTCCTTGCGGTAACCCCTTGATTTCATTGGTAGTCCCAACGGGAGTCGAACCCGTGTTTTGGCCTTGAGAGGGCCACGTCCTAGGCCACTAGACGATGGGACCATGTGTGAATGGCTGGGGAGAGAGGATTCGAACCCCTATAAGCAGATCCAGAATCTGCCGTCTTGCCGTTGGACGACTCCCCAAGCGTCAGAAATAATAAACGATCTCCCCGGCTCAAGTCAACCCCCCTGTCGCTGCCCTATACGTTTGATCCCTTCAGGAGACATGATATAATTTGAAATACCATCAGATTATCCCGCTTCTGGAGCCTGCCGGAGGCGCTCATCCTCGCCACAGGACCCTGAGTGAGATGAGGGACCTTGAGACGATTGCCCTGGCCCTTACCGCTGCCGAGACAGGACCCCTGGTCTTTGCCACACTCCATTCCCAAGGATGCGGCCACAGACTGTGGATAGGATCATTTGCACCTTTGAGGCAATCCCTGGCAGAGCTCGTGAGAAGCAGGACTATTACCATGGAGGACGCAGTTTCGAAGGCAAACAGCCCTGAGACCCTGAGGGGGCATGATATAATTAAAAAAGCCCGACAGGGCAAAAGATTCCTCTGAGAGGGATAGCGCCATAGAGATAATAGACATCCTCTCCACAGCAGCAGAGGTAAAGGCCTCAGATATTCATATCGTCGTGGGAAAGCCTCCGATGGTGAGGGTGCACGGCGAGATTGTGCCCCTGCCAGGTTTCCCTGAGCTTACCTCTGAAAACACGAAGTCCCTCATTTACAGTATGCTCTACCAGGACCAGATAGGCAGGTTCGAGGAGAAGCTTGAGCTCGATTTCTCCTACAACATCCCCGGTCTCAGCAGGTTCAG
>JBAZFD010000064.1:0-8588 GCA_041653575.1 Thermodesulfovibrionales bacterium | reverse complement strand
TACGCCCTTTCCCCCATACCGGCCCAGTCGGCATATTTTGTCACAGGGAGTGATGTCTACGGCCCCATGGGAAAGGAGCTCATCCCCTTCTCCAGGGAAGAGGAGGCAAAGGAGTTCATGAAGGACCACAAAGGGCAGAAGATCCTCAGGTTCAATGACATCACAGCCGCTATCCTCAGCAGCATGTAGGGAGAATGAGGAAGTCCGGCCTCTTTCTCTCATACCTTGCAGTCCAATGCCTCGTCCTTATCCTTTTTGCCCTGGAGGCAGGCAGGGAGCGGCAGAAGGCGATGCCGCTCCTCAGGGAGGAGGCGTCCATGGTCAAGCAATGGGGTCTCACGGACCTCTGCCTCTTCACCGAGGCGAGGTATACCCGACACCCCTCACAGGCAGACCTCCACACAGCCTTTCAGGACCACCCCTTTTCCCTGGAACATTTCCCTTCCGGCTCCCTTATCATGCCGCCGGAACGGCTAAGGAGGCATAGTGGCAACATGGCTCAATAGACAGAGGAGCATCCTGGACTTCACCCTCTCATCCCTCTGGAAGAGAAAGGGAAAGAACATCGGCCTTCTGCTGGTCTTCACCCTCATCGTCTTCCTCCTTGCATCGGTGATGTTTTTTACCTATGCCATCAAGAGGGAGGCTCAGATCATCCTGAAGAACGCCCCAGAGATCGTTGTCCAGAGGGTGATTGCAGGGAGGCACGACCTCATCCCGGCTGACTACGCAAAAAAAATCAGGGAGATTAGAGGGGTTATCTCCGCAAAGGAACGGCTCTGGGGGTATTACTTTGATCCCATTGTGGGAGCGAACTACACCTTCATGACGCCTGATCCCTTCCCTCTGGGAAAGGGGTTCATCAAGATAGGGAAGGGCATATCCGGTGCCCGTCTCGCCTACGAAGGGGACATCATGCCCTTCAGGGGCTTTGACGGGAAACCCCTGAACCTGGAGATCAGGGAGGTTCTTTCTGCAGAGTCTGAGCTAATATCTTCTGACCTGGTCCTGCTCTCTGCGGAGGACTACCGGGAGATCTTCGGGCTCCCTCAGGGGGTTGCAACGGATATTGCCGTCTCTGTGAGAAACCCGAGGGAGATTCCCACCATTGCCAGAAAGATCACAGAGCTCTTTCCCGACACCCGCCCGATCATGAGGGATGAGATCCTCAGGACCTATGACTCCCTTTTCACCTGGAGGGGGGGGCTCATGATATTCATCCTCACTGTCTGTCTCCTTTCCTTCATTATCTTTGCCTGGGACAAGGCCTCAGGCCTCAGCGCAGAGGAAAAGAGGGAGATAGGCATCCTCAAGGCAATAGGGTGGGAAACCTCGGACATCCTGGCCATGAAATCCTGGGAAGGGGCGGTCATCTCCCTCTCAGCCTTTTTGCTTGGCGTCACGCTGGCCTATGTCCATATATTCTTTTCCTCAGCCCTGCTCTTTGAGCCTGTGCTGAAGGGCTGGTCCACCCTCTATCCCGAGTTCAGACCTGTCCCCTTTATTGATTTTTCACAGGTCCTGACCCTTTTCTTCCTTTCCGTTGTGCCCTACACTGTGGCGACCATCATCCCCTCCTGGAGGGCTGCAACCCTGGATCCTGATTCTGTTATGAGGGCATCATGATCGAACTTGTTGATGTGCGAAAAATATTCAACAAGGGGAGGCCCAACGAGTTCACCGCCCTTGCAGGGGTCAGCCTTGCCATAGAGCCGGGGCGGATCACGGTCCTCAAGGGACCCAGTGGATCGGGAAAGACAACACTCCTGAGCATCATCGGCTGCATGACGCGGCCCAGTTCAGGGAGGGTCAGCCTTGCAGCCACCGGGATACCCTGGACAAAAGAGGCGAGACTGGATATAACCAGCCTGCCTGAGAGGTTTCTCACCTTCATCAGGAGGCAGACCTTCGGGTTTATCTTCCAGCAGTTTCATCTCATCAAGGGGATCTCTGTGCTTGAAAATGTTATGCTCCCTGCCTGTCCTACAGGCGAGGCATATAAACCGCTTAGGGAGAGGGCGGTCAGCCTCCTGGATACCTTCAACCTCTCATCCAAGGCCTCCTCCAGGGTAGAATGGCTCTCAGGCGGAGAGGCGCAGAGGGTGGCCATTGCCAGGGCGCTCATCAACAACCCCTCTGTCATCATAGCGGATGAGCCTACGGCGCACCTCGACTCCCGGCTCTCCCTGGAGTTCATGGATATCATGGGGAGCCTCCGTGACCGGGGAAAAACCATCATCATGGCGAGCCATGACCCTGTGGTCCATGATTCCTCCCTTGCTGACAGGGTCGTGGAGATGAGAGACGGCAGGAGGGTCGGGGAAAGGGAATGATCATTCATCCTTCAGTCATCGCCCTCATAGGCTCGTCAGTACTGATCTGCGGTATCCTCCTGGCATCAGCCTTCTACGCCTTCCAGGTCCTCCGCCACTGGTCTCCTGCTGAGGGGAGCGAGAGGCAGCTCCTCCTGGAGAGAAAGACCTACCTTATATCCACCATCCTGACCTACACCTTTGTCTTCCAGCTTATCTCCTTATTCCTTTTCATCCACACCGCAGACAGCCTCCACAGCCTCTTTGTAGGCGCCATGTGCGCGGCAGGGACACTCCAGGTGAACAGCTACGGCTATCCGGTGTTTCTCCTCAAGATTGTGACGGCACTTCTGGCAGGCCTTTGGCTGATCATGAACCATGCGGACACCAGGGGGTACGACTACCCCTTGGTGCGGAAGAAATATTTTTTTCTCCTTATCCTTGCCCCGCTTATCATCATGGAGTCCTGGCTCCAGGCCTTATACTTCATGAACCTGAAGGTGGATGTGATCACCTCCTGCTGCGGCACCCTCTTCAGCGCCGAGAGGGAAGGCATCACCTCGGAGATAGCCGCACTGCCCGCCGGTCTCATGACCCCCCTTTTCATCGTTGCTATGGCCCTTACGCTCCTCTTGGGACTCCTCTTCTTACTGAAAGGAAAGGGCGGATACCTCTTTTCATCCCTTGCCGGAGCCTCCTTTTTCATCTCTGCTGCCTCACTGATATCCTTTATCTCTCTCTACATCTACGAGCTTCCTACCTATCACTGCCCCTTCTGTATCCTCCAGAAGGAGTACGGCTATGTGGGCTATCCCCTGTACATCACCCTGATATTCGGCGGCATTACAGGGATGGGGGTGGGCCTGCTGATGCCCTTCAGAAAACAGAGGAGTCTCAGCGCAATCATACCTGCCATCCAGAAGAGGCTTGCTGTCGCCTCCCTGATCCTTTACCTCATTTTTGCCGCCATAACAGCATATGCAATCATAACCTCAAACCTCAGGCTGGGATAATCAGGCATCACGGCCTGGAAGTATTGCGGTGTGGATGAGCCGGAAAGATCATCATGTAGTCGATCGAAGGACTCTTTGTGCTATAATATAAGGTCATGTTTGATTTAGGTATGCAGGAACTCATTGTTATCTTTATTGTGGCCCTCCTGGTCTTCGGTCCCAAAAGGCTTCCCGAACTGGGAAAGAACCTCGGGAAGGGACTGGCTGAGCTCAAAAAGGCGATGCATGGGGTGAAGGAGCAGATGGACGCAGAGATGCGCGAGATCAATAAGCCCATTGAAGAGATAAAGAAGCCTCTCAGCTTTGACGCAGAGCTGTATAAAAAGGCAGCGGAACTGGCAAAGAAGGATGCCGAGAAGATCGCAGCAGAGGAGCAGGCTCCTGCTGAACTGCCCCGGACTGAAGAGACAATAACCGGGAAATCGAAAAAGCCCGTTGTTGTAGAAACAGTAGCAGCAGAGAAAGAGGAGGATTCCCCGAAAGACCCTGCGTAGGGTCCGGATGCCTATTGATGGAAGATGAAAAACTCCCCCTTACAGAGCATCTCACTGACCTCAGGAAGAGGATAACCGTATCGCTTATCGCCCTTTCTGTAACCTTCGGGATCGCCTTCACCTACTCTGAAGAGATCTTCAAGGCCCTCACCTTTCCCCTGCATTACACACTGGATTTCTCGGTCAGAAACAGGTATGCCTACTTTATCCCCCAGGACAAGCTCAATGGCATAAAGCTGGTATTCCTTGCCCCTGCTGAGGCCTTCTGGATGAACATGAAGGTCGCCTTTGTGGCAGGCATCATACTTTCACTGCCTGTAATATTCCACCAGCTCTGGAGGTTTGTTTCTCCCGGACTCCTTGCGAAAGAGAGAAAGTACGTTCTGCCCTTTATATTCAGCAGCACCGTTCTTTTTCTTGTCGGGGCAGGCTTTTGCTTCCTCATCGTTCTGCCTCTTGCCATGAGTTTTCTCCTGACCTACAAGGTGGGAGAGATTATGATGCCCATGCTCTCTGTGGGGCAGTATGTGGATTTCTGTCTCAAGTTCATACTCGCCTTCGGGGCGATCTTCGAGCTTCCCATCATCATAGTCTTCCTTACGAGAATGGGGATTGTATCCCCCAGGACCCTCGCAAAGAACCGGAAATATGCGGTGCTTGTTGCCTTTGTTATAGCGGCACTGCTCACGCCGACACCTGACGCCTTCAACCAGTTGCTTATGGCAATCCCTATAATTCTCCTCTATGAAATTGGAATATGGATCTCCCCCCTCTTCCTCAAGAGAGAGGAGGCGAAGGAAGAAGGATAGGGGATGGACCAACCAGGACATGCAGGAAGGAGTTTCAAGGCCATTGCCTCCGACATATCAGAGGGGTACGTCACCGTCAACCCCATCTTCCTGAAGTCCTTTGACAGAGACAGTCTCAAGGCGCTCTATCAGATTGTTGAGCGGAAGCAGGCGGAGATCAGGTCGGAGCCTTTTCCCTACCACGAGATACAACTGATCAGGCAGAGAAATATAAAGCTCCAGAGGCTGTATTCGGCGCAGATAGTCATCAGGAATTTTGCCCGTGAAAAGAACATGAAGTTATAGAGACATGGAGGAGTCGTGAAATCGTCAGACACAAGGTTCTCTGACCCAGGGAAACCCTGTGAGGTAAAGGACGGGGACATTAGCAAAACGTCGGATTCAATGTTTAACAACTTATTGACAATGTTCCCAAAAGTTTTTATACTGTATCAATTTTTTATGGAATCCCTTGGAGAGCTTGAGATAGCCTGGGGGATTTCCAATGCAGGTGAGGTGTAAAGAGTTATGAATTTTGAAGATCTTAATTTGAGCGAAGATGTTTTAAAAGCGATATCAGAGGTGGGATTCGAAGAGCCCACTCCCATTCAGGTTTCCGCAATTCCTATGGTCATGTCAGGAAGCGACCTCATCGGTCAGGCTCAGACAGGAACGGGCAAGACAGCGGCCTTTGGTATCCCCATTGTAGAGAAGTGCGTGAAGGCAAGAAATCCCTTTGCCATCATCCTCGAGCCCACCCGTGAGCTGGCGGTCCAGGTGGCCCAGGAGATCAATAAGATCGGGAAATACCGCGGTGTGCAGGTGCTCCCTGTTTACGGCGGCAAATCCATAGACAGCCAGATCAGGGCGCTTCATCGCGGAGTCAATGTTATCGTCGGGACACCGGGAAGGGTCATAGACCATATAAACCGGAAGACCATCTCCCTCTCAGACATCAAGATGCTTGTCCTTGATGAAGGCGATGAGATGCTAAACATGGGGTTCATTGAAGACATAGAGACGATCCTGAAGGCAACCCCCCAGGACAGGCAGACACTCCTCTTCTCAGCCACCATGCCGCCTGCCATCCAGTCTATTGTAAAAAAACACCTGAAAGATCCCGAGAAGATCAAGGTCAACACCAAGGACATGGTGGTTTCCAAGATCAAGCAGGTCTTCTACGAGGTCAGGGAGGGGGATAAGATCGATGCCCTTTCAAGGCTCCTCGATGTGGAAGACCCCCAGCTGGCCATCATCTTCTGCCATACCAAGAGGGAAGTGGATGAGGTCTTTGCAAGGCTTCACGAGATGGGCTACAGCGCCGGTGCGCTCCACGGAGACTTCACCCAGGCCCGGAGGGATGAGGTGATGGAGAGCTTCAAGCAGGGCAAGCTGGAAGTTCTTGTTGCCACTGACGTCGCCGCCAGGGGACTGGATATAAAGGACGTCACCCATGTCATCAACTACAGCATCCCCCAGAATCCTGAGAGCTATGTGCACAGGATCGGCAGGACCGGAAGGGCAGGGCGGTCAGGCATAGCCATCACCTTTGTCACCCCCAGGGAATACAGGCACCTGAGGATGATCGAGAAAACGGCAAAGACCACAATCGACCGTCAGAATCTCCCCTCAGCCGAGGATGTACTGAAGGCCAGAGAGAAGAGCATTATCAAGGATATAACGGAGATCATAGAGGAGAACAAGCACGCAGGATACCTGTCAGCCGTCAATGAGCTGTCTGAGAAATACAGCTTCAACGACATTGCAGCTGCGTCTCTCTATGCAACCTACGGCGAGATCAGGGAGATGGCTTCTGACAGCTCCCCTGCGAGGGGTTCAGGCCCCGGCGGCATGGTCCGCCTCTTCATGACCATCGGAAGAAAAGACAACATCAAGGTAGCGGACATCGTCAAATCCATTGCCTCAGAGGCGAACATCCCCCACAAGCAGATAGGGAACATCCATGTCCTCGACAAGTTCACTTTCGTGGAGGTCCCCGCAGAACTGGCGGACAAGGTGATCCGTTCTCTGGATGACGTCATCATGAAGGGAAGGCGCGTGAGAATTCAGCATGCCCGCGAGAGGCAGTAGTAGCCCCTTACTGAAACGCTGACAAATACAAAAGGCCCTGTGCCCGTCAAGGCACAGGGCCTTTTCTGTCCTTGCTGTCATTCCCGCTTGCCGGGAATCCTTCTGAAAAAAGCGGCCTCTCCCTGCCATTCCGGCCAGCCTATCAGAAATAATTATGAGGCTCTTAAAAAAGTTTATATCGTTGTTGTATAATTTGCGGGGGCGTGTCGGCGAAGCCCTACACGCAGGGATTGAAAAGGGAGGTCCCATGAAGAAACTCTTTCTCGCAGTCGCTATCCTTCTTTTGGTGGTAAGTATCACCCTGGCCCAGACGGGCATGAAAAAGAAAAGACCCCTCCCTGATGAGTACGGCAGGTCAGTCATCAGCAACTACTCGGCAAAGGCAGGACTCTCTCCCGTTGTCTTTGAGCACTGGCTTCACCGGTCAATGTTCAGCTGCCGGCTCTGCCATGTGGATATCGGCTTCGCCCTTGAGAACAATGCAACAGGAATAAAGGCCTCGGACAATGCCAAGGGGTATTACTGCGGCGCCTGTCACAACGGCACAATGGTTTATGGCGGCGTAAAGGTTTTTGCATCGTGCAGTCCCGGCGAACTCTCTGTTCAGAAATCCTGCGAGAAATGCCACTCAGAAGGAAGGGATGTCAAAAAAATATTTGACTTCGCCTCCTTTACCGCCAAGTTTCCCAGGGAAAGGTTCGGAAACGGGACAAACTGGGAAAAGACTGAGGCAGAAGGGTTGATCAAGCCTATAGATACAATGGAAGGGATATCGGTCAAACGGGCGCCCCTCCCCATTCCGAAGGACTACTCCATAGATGCAAAGGTAGCAGGTATGCCCAAGGTGCTCTTCTCGCACAAGAAGCACGCCTCCTGGAACGGCTGCGAGCTCTGCCATCCTGATCTCTTCGGGGTCAAACCGGGCGTTTCAAAGATCTCCATGACGGATATCTTTGAGGGGAAATACTGCGGCACCTGCCACGGCAAGGTATCCTTTCCCCTCATCGACTGCCAGAGATGCCACTCGGAACCGGTCCAATGATGAAGAAAGGGGTATTGGCGGCACTGCTGTTCTGTCTTACCCTCGGGATCGGTGCGGCATGGGGATTCTGGAATCTCCCCCCTGATCCCGCGCCTGATGAGTACGGGAATATCCTCATAAACAGGATCTCAGAGAAGAACGGGGTGAATCCTGTTGCCTTTTCCCACTGGATTCACCGGCAGAAGTATACCTGCCGTGTCTGCCACTTTGAGCTTGAGTTCGGCATGGGAGTCAATACAACAGGGATCACCGAAGAGGACAACAGGAAGGGCAAATACTGCGGCGCCTGTCACAATGGGAAGATCTCCTTCGGCCACGACGAGGCGAACTGCGGGAAGTGCCACAATGGCGACAAGGGTTATGGAAAGGGGAATTTTTCAAAGCTTACCGGCCTGCCTGAAGCAGGATTCGGCAACCGGATAGACTGGAGCTCAGCCCTTGCAAAGGGAATGATCAGCCCGGTGAACTCCCTCTCTCTCCCACCTTCCGGTTCTCCCTATGACAAGGAGCTCCTGCTTGAGGCTGAGTGGAGCAATATCCCCCCTGCCGTCTTCTCTCACAGCGTCCACAACCAGTGGCTTGATTGCAACAACTGCCACCCCGATATCTTCAACATCAAAAAGAAGACAACGAAACACTTCTCCATGGAGAGAATACTCCAGGGTGAGTTCTGCGGCGCCTGTCACAACAATGTGGCCTTTCCCATGAGGGATTGCAGGAGGTGCCATCCCGGAATGAAAACATCTCCTTACTGAAAAGAGGGGCAGACCATCAGGCATGCCCCTTCTACAGATGCTTACTTCCCGGAGCTCTCGGTCTTGATCATATCCAGGTACTGGAGAAACACC
>JBAZFD010000063.1:3940-8619 GCA_041653575.1 Thermodesulfovibrionales bacterium | reverse complement strand
GCAGAGCTGATGACCAAGGTGGATGAGCTCGCCCACTCCTACAGCGACATCAACAACCTCCTGGCCAACATCCAGATAGGCGTTCTCTTCCTTGACCGGGAGCTCAGGATCAGGAGGTTCACCCCCTCCATCGTGAGCGTTATCAACCTTATCGACACCGACGTGGGCAGGCCCCTGACGGACATTGCAACGAAGCTCGAACATCCTGAGCTGGTCAGGGATGTAACGGAGGTCCTGAAGAGCCTTATCCCCAGGGAGAAGGTCGTTCAGCAGAAGAGCAACGGCCCGTGGTTTTTCCTGAGGATAATACCCTATCTGACACTGGAAAACGTGATAGACGGCGTTGTGCTGACCTTTACGGACGTCACTGAGCTCAGGCAGGCACGTCTGGATCTGGCGGAAGCCCTCGGACATACCGAAGATAGCATCACCCCGTCGACAGGGGACAGGCCGGTACAGAGGCATGACCGAGAAAAATAAGAATAAAAACCCAGCAGACCTTATGGCCTCCCTTCGCCGGGAGGCAGAGAAGAGGCTTGCGATGGACTTCACCGGGCTCGACTCCCTGGGCAACCTGGAGGTCAGGAAGCTGGTCCATGAGCTGAGGACACACCAGATAGAACTGGAGATGCAGAACGAGGAACTCCGGAAGGCCCAGCAGGAGCTGGAGGAATCCCGCCGGAAGTACGCCGATCTCTATGACCTCGCGCCTGTAGGATATTTCACCTTCGACAAAAACGGTCTGATCCTGGACCTGAACCTTACGGGAGCAGACCAGGCCGGGAGGTCCAGGAGTCAGCTTAAAGGGACTCCCTTTTCCCGCCTGATCAGGCCGGATCACCGAAAAATCTTCTCCCAGCACCTGAGAGAGGTTTTCTCCCAAGGGGCGCGCTGTTCCTGTGAGCTGGCAGTCTGCGGACGGGAAGGGGAGGAGTTTTTCGCCCGGCTTGAAACCATTGCTGTACAGGACCGGGGAGGAGCCATGGGCTCCTGCCTGACGACCCTGTCTGACATAACGGAGAAGCATGTGGCAGAGGAAAAGCTCCGCTATGCCTCCTGGTATGCGCGAAGCCTGATAGAGGCAAGCCTTGATCCCCTGGTGACGATCTCCGCTGAGGGGAAGATCACCGATGTGAACCGCGCCACTGAGCTGGTCACAGGGTATCAGAGGGAAACGCTTGTGGGCACCGATTTTTCAGACTACTTCACCGATCCGCTGAAGGCACGGGAGGGATACGAGAGATCTTTCAGGGAGGGGATGGTAAAGGACTACCCCCTGGAGATCCGGCACAGAGACGGCCTGATCATGCCTGTGCTGTACAATGCCTCTGTCTTCAGGTCCGAAGCGGGAAAGGTGATGGGTGTCTTCGCCGCTGCAAGGACATTGGATGCGATCCTCCGGATGAGCGAGAAAAAGCTGCGCGATATTACCGGCTCCATCGGAGAGGGAATTATTGTCGTAGACGAGAAAGGGCGCCTGACTTTTATGAATCCTGAGGCGGAGAGACTCCTGGGGTGGACTGAAAAAGAGCTTCTGCGCAAGGAGATCCATAGGGTTATTCATAATCACCGGGATGGCGGGCAGGCTGCGCCTGGAGACTGTCCTATCCATAAAATCTTCTCAACAGGAGTATCGTCCCATTCATGGGATGATGTCTTTCTCTCAAAGTCAGGCTCCCTCCTCCCTGTAGCGTATATCTCATCTCCTGTTCTTGCAGACGGGAAGGTTGAGGCCATCATAATAGCCTTTCAGGATATCACCGAAAGGAAGACCCTGGAAGAGAAGCTCAGGAAATACACAAAGGCCCTGGAGATGAGCAATAAGGAGCTGGAACAATTCGCCTATGTGGCCTCTCATGACCTTCAGGAGCCCCTGAGAAAGATCATCAGCTTTACAGCGCTCCTGGAACAAAAATACAGGGATCTGCTGGATGATAAGGCGGATACATACATACATTTTATCGTGGATGGCGCTATGAGGATGAGTGCCCTCATCAATGATCTCCTCACATACTCCCGTGTCAGTTCAAGGGCAAAAGAATTCTCTCCCATTGATCTTTCAGAGGTCCTCTCCAGGGTTGCCGGAGACCTCTCCCTGGTTATCAGGGAGAGCAGTGCCTCCCTTACCTATGACCGCCTCCCCACGGTCCTGGCGGATGACACCCAGATGGGTCAGCTCTTCCAGAACCTCATCGGCAATGCCCTCAAGTTCAGGCGACAGGAGCCGCTTGTAATCCATGTCTCTGCAGAAAAGATCCCTGACTTCCTGTCCCGGCGGGCAAATCTCCCTGCCGACGTGATAAGCCACCTGAAGGCCCTGCGCAGGGGATGGGTCCTGTCCGTGAAGGACAACGGCATCGGGATAGATCCCCACTACTTTGACAGGATTTTCCAGATCTTCCAGAGACTCCATACCCAGGAGGAGTATCCCGGCACAGGAATAGGGCTCGCTGTCTGCAAGAAGGTGGTGGAGAGACATGGTGGAAAGATATGGGTAGAGTCAGAGGAAGGAAAAGGGGCTGCCTTTTTCTTTACCCTTCCGGACAAGGGATGACGATTCCTGCAAGGAGGCCGGCAAGCCGGTCCACGAGCTGATCTCTGTTGTTACAGGGCTGAGCTTATCTTCCTGATCTCTTCCAGTTTTTTCCAGGCCTTCTGGGAGTCTATAGTCTCCTCTACGATATCCCTGGCTGTGCCCATGTCCTGGGCGACGCCGGCGGTTACGAGGGATGCGGCGGCGTTCATGAGCACTATGTCGCGCCTGGCGGTTTTTTCACCCTTCAGGACAGAGAGGGTGATTGCTGCGTTTTCCTCCCCGTTTCCGCCTGAAAGCTCCCTGATGTCCGCCCTCCTGAAACCGTAATCCTCTGGGGTGATGTAGGACGTCTCCACCCTTCCGTCCCTGAACCGGGAGATCCTTGTTCCGTCGCAGATGGTGATCTCGTCGAGGCCGTCTTCACCGTGAACCACCATCACATCCTCAGCGCCGAGATTTCCCAGCACCTGGGCGAGGGGTTCCGTGAGCTTGTCCGAGAAGACGCCGACCATCTGCCGCCGCGCTCCTGCCGGGTTCGTGAGGGGGCCGAGGATGTTGAAGATGGTCCTGATCCCGATCTCCCTCCGGGGGCCGATGGCGAACCGCATGGCAGGGTGGAAGAGGGGGGCAAAGAGGAAGCCGAAGTTCGTTTCAGAGAGGCATTTCTCCACCTTCTCAGGCGGGAGGTCTATCTTTATGCCAAGCGCCTCAAGCACATCGGCGCTTCCTGACCTGCTCGATACCGACCGGTTTCCGTGCTTCGCAACAGGGACACCGGCTGCGGCCACGACAATGGCTGTGGTGGTGGAGATGTTGAAGGTGTTGGACATGTCACCGCCTGTGCCGCAGGTGTCGATCACACCCTCGGGTGCCTTAATCCTCACTGCCTTTTCCCTCATCACCTGGACCGCGCCGGAGATCTCCTCGACTGTTTCACCCTTGATCCTCAGGGCGGTGAGGAAGGCGCCAATCTGGCTGTCCGTGGCCTTTCCTTCCATGATCTCTGTCATGCATTCAGCCATCTCTGTTTCAGAGAGGGAGATATTCTGGATAATGAGGCTTATGGCTTCCTTTATCATCTGCTGTTTCCCATTTTTGCGAAGTTTCGCAGGAGGTCCTTGCCTGCTCCGGTGAGGATGGACTCGGGATGGAACTGGACCCCTTCGATGACAAACTCCCTGTGCCTCACGCCCATGATGATCCCGTCTGCTGTCCAGGCGCTGATCTCCAGGCATGAGGGGATGCTGTTCCTTTCGATCACCAGGGAGTGGTACCGCGTGGCGTCGAAGGGATTGGGGAGTCCTTCAAATACGGTCCTGCCGTCATGAAACACCGGCGAGGTCTTTCCGTGCATGAGCAGGGGGGCCCTGATGATCTCGCCGCCGAAGGCTGCGCCGATGGACTGGTGGCCCAGGCAGACCCCAAGGATGGGGAGCTTCCCTGCAAAATGCCTGATCGTCTCTATGGATATCCCTGCCTCTCTGGGGGTGCAGGGACCGGGGGAGATGACGATCCTGTCAGGCCCCATCTCTTCTATCTCCCGAACAGTGATCCTGTCGTTCCTGAAGACCTTTACCTCTTCACCCAGTTCCCCCAGGTACTGGACGAGGTTATAGGTAAAGGAGTCATAGTTATCTATCATTATAAGCATGTTGAACCTCTCTCGCAGAACTCTACCGCCTTCATCATTCCCATGGCCTTGTTCACCGTTTCTATGTACTCGGTCTCAGGTACCGAGTCGGCCACGATTCCTGCCCCTGCCTGGACATAAACCTTCCCGTCCTTGATGACCAGGGTCCTGATGGCGATACAGACATCCATATTTCCTGAATAGCTGATATATCCCACTGCCCCGGCGTAAGGCCCCCTGCGGGTGGGCTCCAGCTCTTCTATGATCTCCATGGCCCTCACCTTGGGCGCTCCCGACACCGTCCCGGCAGGGAAGGAGGCCTTGAAGACCTCAAGGGCGTCGAGCCCCTTTTGCAGCTTTCCTTCCACGTGGGAGACAAGGTGCATCACATGGCTGTACCTCTCCACCGTCATGAGCTCCGTGACCTTGACCGTACCGATCTCCGCAACCCTTCCCACATCGTTTCTTCCAAGGTCCACAAGCATGATATGCTCGGCAATCTCCTTGGGGTCT
>JBAZFD010000063.1:0-3930 GCA_041653575.1 Thermodesulfovibrionales bacterium | reverse complement strand
TGCTCTGTCTCGCCCCTCTTCCGTGTCCCTGCAATGGGCCTGAGGGTGATGGTGTCTCCCTCCAGCCTGACGAGGATCTCAGGCGAAGATCCTACCAGCTGGGCATCGCCGGTGTCGAGGTAATACATATAGGGAGAAGGGTTGATGACCCTCAGCGCCCGGTAGATGTCAAAGGAAGGTACCCTGGTCTCCCTTTCGAACCGCTGGGAGGGGACTACCTGGACGATGTCTCCGGCATAGATGTACTCCTTTGCCTGCACCACCGCGTTCATGAACCCCTCTTTGGTGAAATTGGAGCTGAAATTACGGGATGAGGCAGCTGACGGCGTTGTCAGCCCTGCGCACTCCCAGTCGCCCCTCTCCTCCACCTGGCCTTTTCTCAGGTCTGCGATGATCCTGTCTATCCGCTCCCCGGCCTTCAGGTAGGCGTCTTCAAGATCCTGGCCCTCGGTGTGGACATTACAGACCACCTTGATGGTCTGCCTGAGGTTGTCGAAGACAAGTATGGTGTCGGTGAGCATGAGGAAGATCTCGGGCATGTCAAGCCCTTCCTTGCCCCTGTCAGGCACCCTTTCGAAGGTCTTTACCACGTCGTACCCGATGTATCCCACCAGCCCGCCTGAAAAGCGGGGGAGGCCTTTCACCTCAACAGGCCTGAACTGCGCCATGATCTCACGGATGACCGAGAGCGGGTCTTCGGAGCTCAGGGAGCGGCTCCTGCCGTTCTGTATCTCTATTTCCTTTCCCCGGCAGGTGATGGTGAGGGAGGGATCAAGGCCGATAAAGGAGTACCTTGCCCACTTCTCGCCGCCCACAACGCTCTCTAAAAGAAAGGAGGGCCTCTTCTTCAGCTTCAGGAAGGCGCTTACAGGGGTGTCCACATCGCCCATGATCTCCTTGTACAAAGGAATCAGGTTTCCGCGCCGGGAAAGATCCTTGAATTCATCAAGCTTTATGTTCATCCGTTTATTTTACCCGAAAAAGGGGGGGGATGGCTATCTCAGGCGCTCAGTTTTTTTTCAGGCTCATATTGTTCTTGACGACTCCCCTGTTCTCGTCTATGCTGATAAAAACAGATCTATACGTGGGAGGGACCATGAAGAGATCAAAAGGCGTGGAGAGGAAAGGGACAACGACTCAGTGCAAGGGCTTTTTCTCCGGCGGGCTGAAGGCGGTTATTGTGGTTGCGGGCCTCTGCATTTCATCTTTTGCCTGGGCGGATGGTCCAAGGAGCGGTGAGGATGTGTACAAAGAGGTATGCTCAGCCTGCCACGGGACAGGGATGGCCGGGGCGCCTAAGTTCGGGGACAAAGGGGTCTGGGCCCCGCTCATAGCAGAGGGGCAGCATGTGGTTACTGCCCATGCGTGGGGCGGTGTGCGCGGAATGCCGCCTCGCGGCGGAAGGCCTGATCTTTCCCTTGAGGAGTTTGCCCGTGCGGCAGCCTATATGGCCCGCGCAGCCGGAGGGGACTGGAAGGACCCTGATGCGGCAATGCTCAAGCTGATACGGTCAGAGGAGAAAAAGAGGATGGAAAAGATGGAGCACAAGAAATAAAAAAGAGGGGGGTAACATGATCGGACTGAAGTCAGGGATGCAGAAGGATGCCTATTCTTACGTCAACGACTTCCTCTATTTTGTCCTCAAGCCTGATGAGACAAGGGGGCCCGGCAGCCTGATCTATTGTTCAGGCGTCAATATCACCCGGTTTCTCCCATCACAAGGGGACGGCACGGCCTGGGCTCAAATCAGGCCTTCCGTGGGCTTCAGCTCGTGAGGCACGGAGTCCGCGAACTGGCTCTGTCGCGGGGGGCTGCCACAAAGACCATCAAGGGGAGCGATTGCGCCGGGATTGCGCCGACACCGGATATGTGGTACACCGAGATCCTTCTCATCGAGAACGCCCCTGACTCCTTTGCTGAAGAGGTGATCAACTACTGTGTGGTCAATCTCATGAAAAAGATTATCAAGGCCTGTATGCTCCAGGAGGTTCAGCCTCCGGAGGAGCTCCTGGAACCCCTGGAGCTCCAGGGGTTTATTGAAGGGATCAGCAGCGCCTACGGCAATGCGACGAGGTAGCCCGGAAGGAACAGGCCTTTACATGAAAGGGAGGTGAAACAGCTATGGTGAGATTGAAGGCGGCCTATGGTGAGTTTTATGCAGTTGCTGGAATGACCTTTTCATGGAGCAATATCTCTGCGAAGGTGAAGAACATTGCCTACTCAAAGACTGTGCAGCTCCATTACCGGTCCCTTACCGACGGGTTGTGGAAGGACAAGACACTCCCTTTCATGAATCACTTCGAAAACTATGATATCTTCGGCTCTCCTTCAGCCCCCTTCTGCCAGGAGTTCGTCATCAAATATATAGTTGACGGATCGGTCTGCTGGGACAACAACAACGGCCTCAATTACCAGATCGGGACATACGCAGGCACGGTGGGAGGCAATGTGATGCTGAAGAAGGCAACCGCCAGGATCGGGATGGAGGCAGGCGGCGGCTTCACCTTCACAACCTCATGGATTGAAGGGGAGATCTATGTCCGGCACCTTACGTATCACAAGAAAGTCGGAATCAGGTATTCGGCTGACGGAGGGGTTACCTGGCAGGATTCGGACGGCAGCTACCTGAAGCAGGAGCACGGTGTTGCCGCCGACATCAGCGGCATGGAGATCTGGAGTTTCAAGACCCCGACGTACAACTACAACCCCGCCTCGGACAGCTTCAGGTTCGCAGTCTATTATGAAATGAGGGATCCGGGGCCGGGCTACGGTCAGCAGTTCTGGGACAACAACTTTTCCCAGGACTACACCCTTTCAAAGGTGAACGATTCAACCCTTGAGTGACCGAGGGGGATGCGTTCAGGGCTAAGGCAGTATGCTGATTCAGCAACGGATTCTGCCTTCGATGGCTGCTTTACCCTCCTTCCAATCAAGCGGGATTGAAGGGAGGGTGAGGCCCTTAACTGCTTGTCCTGCCACAGGGTGCAGAGCAAGGAGATTCCCCGTTGATTTATAATAGAGGAAGTCTTTGCAGTCTTTTCCCAGGGAAGGTGTTTGATGAAGCCAAAGAAACCGGCGCTGCCCTGCGCCTCCCACCTCTCGCCTCCTGCTCTCCATTATCCCTTTGAGAACCTGAAGGAGCTCATGGCCCGGAAAGGCTTTTCTCCTGTGCGAAAGACCGTGAAAGAGGAGAAGGCCCCTGACGCTGTCCCTGATGATGACGAGCTCTTCGCACGCGCCATGAGGGATGTGCGCGAGATCCCCGAGTTCAGGATGCTCCCCATCCGGCATAAAAAGCCAAAACCGGAGTATAAAAGGGAGCCCGGAGGGGAAGCAGTCGCTGCGCTTGATGATATCTGCAAGGGCCGGAGGCCCATGGATCTCTCCAATACACAGGAGTATATGGAGTGGGTCAACCCTGATTGCGGTCCTGCCGATGCCCAGGCCCTCCACGAAGGCAGGTTCTCTGTTCAGGATTTTCTCGATCTCCACGGCTATTCCCTTGAAGAGGCTGAGGCAGAGGTGAATATGTTTCTCAAAGGCGCCCTTATGAGGGGCCTCAGATGCATCAAGATCATACACGGCAGGGGGCTGAGGTCTCCGAGAGGTCCGGTTCTGAAGGATGCCATCAGGCAATGGCTTACCGGCAGGTACAGGAAGCATATCATCGCCTTTGTCTCAGCCCGTCAATGCGACGGAGGCCTCGGCGCTGTCTTTGTACTGTTGAAGAGGGGATAGAGATGTTCGCCCGCCTGCCATGAATCTGCTCTGTTGAAGAGATTTCCGATGAGCTGCTAAGATACTGTCAGCTGTGAAAACAAACTCTTCCCGTCAAAAGCTTGAGCTCCTTTCCCCTGCCAGAAATCTTGAATGCGGCATCGAGGCGATCAACCACGGAGCAGATGCCGTCTATCTCGGATGCCCTGTCCT
>JBAZFD010000062.1:0-8771 GCA_041653575.1 Thermodesulfovibrionales bacterium | reverse complement strand
AGGGAATAGCGTTAATCAAGAAAAGCGCATCCCTTTTCATCAGGAATCACAGATGGAATCTCCATTACCTCAATGCGGCTCAACCATTTCATGTGCCTGCTGCCGGTAAGGATATCCCCTGCCGAAACAAGGGCAACAGGCCCCTCGTCATCGTTTAAGGGCTGACCGTTCTTCTCAACTATGACCAGTACCCCCTCGCCCACAGACGAATTGCTGAGCTCATTCCATGAAAAGACAACGATGTAGCCGTCTGTTGACCTGGCCACGATGCAGATCCGGTTTCCTGCATGATGGTCAGAGAGGATGACCTCTGCCCTGTTCAGAAGATCCTCCAGCAAGACTCCCCGGTAGCTTCCCACCATGCCCTTGGGATCACCGCTGCTACATACCATGAGGAGATCTCTCACCTCAGTCATAGCCATCCTTTTCAGATCTTCTGCGGTAAGCCTGTGAGGATTCTTCACCGCCCCGGCAATCGATATTCCCTGTCCAGCATAGCGCTGCTCAAAAAAAACCGTCTCCTGCTTCATGCTCTCTGCCATTTCCATTTTTCCTTCCTCCTTGAATGGGTTTCCGACTATTCCTTCCCCTGACAGACAGGGGAAGAAGATGCAATACCAAGCCCCCGGATCAGCTCGCACCGGGCAATCTTCAGCTCCCCATAAAACCTCCAGAATGATTGCAGCGCCTTCTCCCCCTCCTCGGTGAGCTGCACCCCTTTGCCCTCACTGAGCTTTTCAACAAGGGGCCGACGCGAGTACCTGTTCATGGTCTTCACGAGCTCACGGGCGTGCTCGCAGGGGATGGGCACCGCCCTGGCAGCCTCATCCACAGAGCCGAGCCTCCTGATTTCGCTGAGGAGCATCGCCCTGTTGTAACCGATCATCGCTCCGCCCTCGACCTCCACCAGAAAACAGGGATTCCTCTTCAGGGTTTTCATTATACCACCTCCTTCCATCAGCTTCTTCCTGCCGTGACAACTCTCAGATCTCAGAAGAAGCAAAAGACCTGCCATTGCGGAATCCCTGAAAAAACAGCCAGACACAAGCAAATGCTCGTTCTCTTTTGTCGTTTGTTATACTTTTTTGTTCGTATGCCCTATCAGGCCATACCCCAAAGGCAGCTCAGTGCAAAGATCCTCCTTTTACAATTTCCTCTCAGATGATTTTTATCTCACTATGGCCTGTTTGCCCATACCCTCTGCGCAACCGCTGTTGCGTGAATGTCAATTCACCTGTACAATTCCATAAAGGCCACCGCCGGCAGAAGCCATAGCGTCGGGCTTTCTCTTTGACCAAGGGAGGCTGAACCATGAGCAACAGCTTCAGGCTTCGCGGACTCTCTGAGAAGACTCTCTTTCTCTGCCTCTTGTCCCTCTCCTTCATCATGCCTTTCCGGGCCGCTGACGCAGCCGCCCAGGGGCCGGACTACGCCGAGGCGGTTCTGCTGGCCATCGGACACGCCTCCCATCCCAATGGCTGGCATCCGCCCTCGCTCTTTGTGCTCGGACCGGACGCGCCCGCCTCGGAGGGGCTCGTGTACGACAACGGTGATCCCCACTCAGGGGCGCTGGTCGTCCGGACGGCAACGAAGTCCTCTTATTTCAGCACCGCCTATGTGGGACAGAGCGGCTATCAGATCTACAACCCCTCCGATCCCCAACACACCGCGACCTGGGTCACCACCGGCAACGACGTGACAAAATTTCTCCTCTCAAAGGGTGTGACCGGGGAGAACGTCACGAAGCTGCTTGAAAAAGGGCTCGGCATGAACGCCACAGGGACCCATGACGCCATTGTCGAGTTCACCGTGAAACCGGGCGTCGGGCAGCAATGGAACGATGTCATTATGCGGCCCACCCGCAATCCCGACGTCACCCGGTATCTGCCAGACAAGTACTACGACACCGACAGGCCGGTCAGGCCCGCAGGTATGAGCCAGACAGCCTTCGATAACTTCAGCGCCTATTACCGCAGCTGGAGGGCCGATGCCTACAACACCTCCAACCCCGACACAATGTTCCCCTGGACGCAGCTGGGCTACACCTTTTTCTGGGGCGACGGCTACAACCTCCAGGACATCACCGGCATGAGCGAGTTCATCCTGCTGGGAGGGACTCCCGTCGGCATCTACGGCATCTACGCCACCCCCTCCTATATCTACACGAGAAACGACGGTGCGGATTTCAGCACCGCAGCGGATGCGCAGTTCGGCAACGGCTTCGCCGGCTTCAGGATCGACGGTCCCTGCGCCACCCTCTGGGCCGGGCACAGGTTTCAGAACAACGTGAGAAGGGGCGCGACGCCCAATCAGATTCTCATCGAAAAGGGCGGCTCCGTCACCGGCGGCGAGGGGATACTGGCCTGGTCGCTCAACTACGATCTGGTCAACAGCGGGATAATCAGCGGTCCGACTTCTGACAAGTTCGGCATCAGCGGCACCGCGAACATCGCCGTTCTCTTCAGGGGCGACAGGAGCACTGCGTTCGGAACGCCAATCACAACCGGGGTCAACCGGCTCACCAACGACGGGACGATCTCCAGCCCTGGGACGGCGATCAGGGCCGAGGCGGGGGGCACGATCATCACCAACAATTCCGGGGGAATCATCTCCGGTGGAGTCTATGCCATTCAGACCGGCGCGGGCAATGACTCGGTCACCGTCAACGGCGGGGAGATCTTTGGAGCCATTGACCTGGGAGCCGGAACTGACTCCCTGACAGTGACCGGGGCGAGCGACGCCAGACTGACGGTGAGAGTGCGCAGGGCGACGGCGACGGTCGCCCGGATCATGGCTGAGTCCGTTTCGATCGCGGACAACACCCAACTGGCAGCCGATGCGAGCGGATCGAGCTGCATCAGGAACAACGACCGGTTTCTCATAGCCGACGCGGCATCGCTGACCGTCAATCCGGATCTGCTCCTCATCCAAAATGACAGCTCCCTCCCCATGATCACCTTCAGCGCCTTGAAAGAAGAAAACCAGCTCCTCCTCACGGCTCTGCGCGACACCTTCTACTACAGGCAGCGGGGCGGAAACCCCTCCCTGGGAGCGACGCTCGATGCGCTGGTCAACACCGCCACCGGCGACATGGCGGCGGTCCTGGGCGCCCTTGACAGATCAGGCTCTCCCGGCAACGCCAGGAGGCTCGAACCCGTCGTGGACGGAGGGGTGATCCAGGCCGGGTACGGCACATTCACCCGCTTCTCCCGCGCCGTGCTCAACCGCCTCGATCAGCTCCTGGCAACCGGCGAGAGTCAATCCGACACTGGAGTCTGGGCGCAGGGCTTCGGCGGAGGCATGCGCCAGTCTTCAGACAGCTTCAGCGGGAGCGTCTGGGGCGCCGCCTTCGGCTTCGACCGGGTCTTCAGTGACCGGTTCGTCGCCGGATTCAGCGGCGGATACGCGCGCAGCAGGATCAACGGCGATCAGGAGAGCAGGACAGACGTAGACAGCTACCAGGGGAGCCTCTACGGAGGCTTCTCAGGCAACGACTTTTATATAGACGGCCTTCTGTCCCTGACCTTCAACCGCTACGATGCCGAGCGCCGGATCGCCTTCGGCGTGATTGACCGCAGGGCGGAGAGCCGGTACGATGGCCGGCAGTACTCCGGCTATCTTGAAGGGGGATACACCCTCAGGCAGAACGGTCTCCTCGTGACACCGTTGGCCTCCATCGAGTACACGCGGCTCTCTCTCAACGACTACACTGAGAGGGGCGCGGGCTCCCTGGACCTCAGCGTGGACAGCCAGGAGTACAGCCTCCTGCAGAGCGGCCTCGGCGCACGGCTCACCTACCCGATCGTCAACGGAGCCTCGCGGATCGTGCCCGAGATCTACGCCAAGTGGCTCTACGACTTCATCGGAGATCGCCAGGAGGCGACAGCCACCCTCGCTGGAGGCGGCTCAGCCTTCACCACCCAGGGCTTCGCCCCTCCCCGATCAGGCCTCCTCATCGGCGCAAGGCTGAACGTCCTGACAAAAGGCAACATGTCCTTTTCCCTGAACTATGACCTTGAGCTGAAAAAGGACTTCTATAGCCACGGAGGGTTCGTAAATTTTGACTATGCTTTCTGAGGCTGGCAGCAGACTCGATCATCTTGACAGCAGTTATCATGCGGGTTAGCATATTTCTGGGGAAAGACTGCAATCCTTTACAGGACGGCAAAGAAATGAGTGACTGAAGATATATGTCCAGAGAGAGGAGCAGAGGGATAATACCTTTGCAGAAGGCTATGAGGAAGGGCACGAGCAGTTCAAGGTTGGCGTGATCTCAAGGGACAAAAAACGGGGGGAGGTCTTGTTTCTTGCAGAGCAGGAGGACAAGCCAAAACAGCAAAATGAAAGACTTGACCCTGATGTTTTTGACAAGGGCGAAGTGGCCGAGACCGCGGCAGTGAGGGAGATAGCAGAGGAGACAGGCCTCCACGGCAGGATCACCCAAATGCTCGGGGAAAAGTCCTACTGGTTCTTCCAGAAAGACGAGAATGTCAAATTCAGGAAGACGGTGACCTACTTCCTCGTGGAATACGAAAAGGGAGAGATAGCCGGCGCCTGCTGGGAGGTGGACGAGGCCCGCTGGGTCCCTGTCAATGACGCCTTGAGGATGGTTTCCTACAGGAGCGACAAAGAGATCCTTGAGACAGCAAGGAAGAAGCTCACCCTTGCAGGTGCACTCCCGAAGGAAGAGGAGAGCTGATTGGGCATCACAGTCAGCCGGGAGGAACTGCGGAAGGAAACGGAATCGCTGAAGTCCCAGGGGAAGAGGATCGTCTTCACCAACGGCTGTTTCGATATCATCCACATAGGTCATGTGAGGTACCTGCAAGAGGCAAAGGCCCTGGGAGACATCCTCATCGTGGGGCTGAATGCAGACGACTCGGTGAGAAGGCTCAAGCCCGGAAGGCCCATCAACCCTGAATCAGAGAGGGCAGAGGTGCTGGCAGCCCTCTGCGCCGTCGACTTTGTCACCATCTTCCATGAAGACACCCCCTACGAACTGATCCGGACCATCAGCCCACACGTCCTTGTGAAAGGCGGGGACTGGAAGCGGGAGGCAATCGTCGGCTCTGACCTCGTCCCCGAAGTCCACAGCCTGAAATTTATCGATGGCGTTTCCACAACAGAAATCGTGCGCAGGATAAGAGAAGAAGAGGGGACGAAAAAGGAAAACTGAAAAAAGCGGGCAGGCTGCATACTTCAATTCAGAACATACCCTGATACAGGAGGCGCTCATAACCTCCTGTATCAGGGAGAACATTTTTATCCCGGTTTTCTCAGGTCTCTGGCAGGAAAAATTTCTCTCCGCGACGGATCATCTGCAAATATTTTTATTACATCTGCGCGGATGTAATGTATGGGGAACATGCACCTTTCGCATTCCGTATGCCTGCACAGATTGGCGAGGTGAGCGAAAGAGAGAAATTCTTTTTCCAGTCTGGTCCATTTTTCCAGTTCAGATCTCCAGGCGGAACCAGGGATGAGGTGTTCAACGATTATGTCTGCCTGGGAACCGCAGCAAAAGGTCATATAGATCCCCACACGCTCATCCACAGTTATGTTGACGAGGCGCACCTCAACAACCTCTATGGTCGTTCTCTTCAGTGAGGGAAACTTATCGTCTTGCATCACACCCTAAGTTTTCTGCCCCTTCTGAGCCGTGCTGAAAAGCCGGAATTATGCAGAACTGACTTTGACGAACTTTCTCTTTCCCGCCTTGATGAGATACTCCCCCTTGGGGAGCTTTGTGTCGGGGCTCTCCACCTTTGCGCCGTCCACCTGCACGGCTCCCTGCTTGATGAGACGCATCGCCTCGCCGGTGCTGGGCATGAGGCCGCTCAGCTTCATGATCTTCGGGAGCCAGATCTCCTCTTCGTCCCAGGTGATCGCCACGGTTGGGATGTCCTCGGGTATGCCCTTGTCGGCAAAGACGCGGTCGAACTCATCCTTGGCGTGGAGGGCGGCTTCCTTGCCCCAGTACCTCTCAACGATCTCCATGGCCAGGGCCTCTTTCGCCCTCTTGGGATGGACCGTGCCTGCCTCCATTCCCTCTTTCAGCCCCTTCAGCTCCTCAAGGGATATCCTGCTCAGAAGCTCGTAGTACCTGAGCATCAGGCTGTCGCTGATGGAGAGGACCTTGCCGTACATATCCTTGGGAGACTCGGAAATGCCGATGTAGTTGCCCAGGCTCTTGGACATCTTCTGCACACCGTCGGTACCTTCGAGGAGCGGCATCATCACCACAACCTGCTCTTCGATGCCCGTCATCTTCTGCATGGACCTGCCCATGAGCAGGTTAAACCTCTGATCGGTGCCGCCCAGCTCCACGTCGGCCTTCAGGTGGACCGAGTCATGGCCCTGGAACAGGGGGTAGTAGAACTCAAGGATGGTGATGGACTGCTGGTTGTGGAACCTCTTCTTGAAGTCCTCGCGCTCAAGCATCCTGGCAACAGTCTCCATTGCCCCGAGCCTCACGATCTCCATGGCGGACATGCCGGAGAACCACTCGCTGTTGAACCTGACCCGTGTCTTCGCAGGATCAAGGATCCTGAAGACCTGCTCCTTGTAGGTCTCTGCGTTTCTCTTCACATCCTCGGGGGTGAGGGGCTTTCTCGTCTCCGATTTGCCCGTGGGGTCGCCGATCATGCCGGTGAAATCGCCGATGAGGAATATCACCTCGTGACCAAGCTCCTGGAACTGCCGCATCTTCTCCAGGAGCACGGTGTGGCCCAGGTGTATGTCAGGGGCCGTAGGGTCAAACCCCGCCTTTATCTTCAGCGGCCTGTTCTCCTTTGCCGCCTTCTCAAGCTTCTGAAGGAGCTCCTTCTCGTGGATGATCTCCACCGCTCCGCGTCTGATGATCTCTAACTGTTTTTCCGGTGTAAGCATCAGATATATTACCCCAGATTATTCACAAAATGCCAAGAGAAGGGGACAGTGGAGAAACTGCAGAGGCAGTAGGAATTCATGAAGAAATTCGAGCATTCAACAGCTCCATTCCCCCTCACCCTTGCCCTCTCCCTCCGGGGGAGAGGGGATATTTTAATTTCCCTCCCTTGAGGGGAGGGATCAAAGGGAGGGTGAAAGGCTTGAATGTTATAAGCCGTGCGCCCTGAGCCGGGAGATGGAAGGGCAACAGGAGGCCCGGCCTCAGATCTGGGTACACCTCACCTCATCGAGCTTTTTGAATCTCATACAGCCGTTGCAGGAGATGCAGTCCGCCGTCTCCTTGCCCTCGCGGAACTTGTTGGGCAGGTCGGGCTCCCTGATGAGGGGGCGGGAGATAGAGATGAGATCAGCCTCACCCTTCTGCAGGATCTCCTCAGCCACGCTCCTGGAGCGGATGCCGCCCACGAGGATGACCGGAACGGAGAGCTGCTCCTTGAAGAGGGCGGTGTGAGTCCTGAAATAGGCCTCTTTCTCAGGCCTGAGGATGTTTGTCCTCGCTGTCCCCTTTTCCGGCCCTGACTCGTACATCCCGCCGCTCACCTCAACGGCCTGGATGCCCATTCCCTGGAGCCTCACGGCGATCCTGAGGGCTTCATCAGGGTCGAGCCCTCCCTCCAGGAAATCGCTGCCGTTCATCTTTATGAGAATCGGATAGCCTGAGCCCACCTCCTTTCTCATGGAGAGATAGACCTCCTCAAGAAAGTGGAACCGCCTCTCCTCATCGCCTCCCCAGTAGTCGTCCCTCCTGTTGGTGTGGGGAGAAAGGAACTCGCTCACCAGGTATCCGTGGGCCCCGTGGATCTGTACGCCGTCGAAACCGGCGTACATCGCCCTCCGCGCCGCATCAGCGAAGGCGTCTATCACCTCCCATATCTCGGCGCTGGTCATCTCACGGGGAGTTATCTGCATGGAAGGATCATAGACAGCCGACGGCCCTACAGGGGAAAGGCCTCCCAGGAGATCAGGCGGACACTGTCTCCCGCCGTGGACGAGCTGGAGGACAATCTTTCCATCCCGCTTGTGCACGGCCTCGGTGATCCTCTTCAGCCTGTCTATGTAATAGTCGTTGTGGATGCAGATCATCTGGGGCACGGAACGGCCCGAGACATGGACAAGAGCGTTTCCTGTGATGATGAGCCCCGCCCCTCCTTCAGCCAGCTCCGTGTAAAAGCTGACCAGGGAGTCGGTGGCAAAGCCGTCCACATCAGCCCTCTTCTCGTAAGTGGCTGACCGGACTATCCTGTTTCTGAGCTTGAGCCCTCCTATGGAGAATGGATCAAAGAGCATCGTGCCCTCCTTCGGGGATCTTTCCCCCGCTGAGTCTTACGGCCAGCCTGATCGCCTCGATCATGCTCGAGGGATTTGCCACGCCCTGCCAGGCTATGTCATAGGCGGTCCCGTGGTCAGGCGATGTCCTTATGATGGGAAGGCCCACGGTTACGTTCACTCCTGTGTCAAAGGCGATCATCTTCAGGGGGATGAGCCCCTGGTCGTGGTACATGGTGACAACGATATCGAACCCGCCCTTGTAGGCCCGGTGAAAGAGGGCGTCTGCGGGATATGGCCCTGAGACAGGAATGCCCCTGGCCCTGGCCTCATCCACTGCCGGGGAGATCTCCCGCATCTCCTCGTCCCCGAACAGCCCCGCCTCGCCTGCATGGGGATTCAGGCCTGCAACACCGATTCTGGGATTCTCGATCCCCATCATCAGGCAGGCCTTCTCAGCCAGCCTGATTGTCTTCAGCACCCGGTCCTTTGTGATCATGGCGGGGACATTTTTCAGGGCGGTGTGGGTGGGCACGAGTATCCCCCTCCGGGGGCCG
>JBAZFD010000061.1:0-8905 GCA_041653575.1 Thermodesulfovibrionales bacterium | reverse complement strand
TCAGGCTGTGAGGTCAAAGGTGGACTTTCTCACCCTCTGTAAGACCCCGGAGCTGGCGGCTGAAGTAACGATACAGCCTGTAGAGAGGCTGAAGGTGGACGTGGCCATTCTCTTCTCCGACATCCTTGTTGTCGTTGAGCCCATGGGGATGAAGCTGGAGTTCTGCGAGGCCAAGGGACCGGTGCTCCATGATCCCATCCGCAACGAGGCCGGTGTCAGGAGGCTCAGGACCATAAAACCTGCTGCCGATCTTCCCTATGTCACCGATACCATCAAGATCCTCACGAAAGAGCTGAAGGTCCCCCTTATCGGTTTTTCAGGGGCGCCCTTCACCCTGGCCACATACATGATCGAGGGCGGAAGCTCCAGGAACTACATCCACATGAAGAGGATGATGTATTCCGAGCCCGAGACCTTCAAGCTCCTCATGGACAAGACCACCGACGTGGTTATTTCCTACCTGAAGGCGCAGATAGACGCAGGGGTCAACGCGGTCCAGGTCTTCGACTCATGGGCAGGCATCCTCTCGCCGGTGGATTTTGAGATCTTTGCCCTTCCCTATGTGCAGAGGATCATTGCTGAGCTGAAGGCCTACGCCCCCACAATACCTGTTATCTTCTTCGCCTTCAATACCAGCGGCATGGTGGAGAGGGTGAAAAAGTCCGGTGCAGATGTGATTGGCCTGGACTGGAGGATTGATATGTCCGACGCCATTGCAAGGCTCGGCACAGATGTTTCTGTCCAGGGAAATCTCGACCCCTGCACCCTCTTCGGCAAAAAAGAGGTGATCAGGGAGAAGGTAGGCGGTATCATCAAGGGAGCCCAGGGGGCAAAGGGCCACATCTTCAACCTGGGCCACGGCATCCTTCCCGAAACACCGGTGGAGAACGCCATCGCCATGGTCGAGGCAGTCCACGAGCTGAGCAGCAGATAAACGCTTCAGGGCTCCCCAGCAGGGGAGCCCTTTTCCGGATCTTCCCTGAATTCTGCACCTCTATGCTCTGTTCCAATGCAGGAAGGAGAGGGGGATGGAGGAAGAACCTTTGAACTGCAAGAAGAGACTTATTCTTATGCCCTGCTTCCATCCTTCCTTTGTCTGTCAAAAAATCCGGCGTGGATACAGAGATTGAACCAGGGCATGTTCAGTGGTGTTGCAACAAAGCTTCCTCCTCCATACCCCTCTCCTTCCCGAGGTGTCCGGACTGTCTGTGGTAGAATAGAGCAAAAAAGGAGAAAGAAATGCTCAATATAGGTGTCCTGGCTTCGGGCCGCGGCTCTAATTTCCAGGCCATTATTGATGAAATAGAGAAGGGAGCAATCCCTGCCGCAATCAGGCTTCTCATCGTGGACAACCCCGACGCCTATGCTCTGGAGAGGGCGAAAAAGCATGGGATAGAAGGCCTCTATCTAAACCCTAAGGATTTTTCCGGCAGGGATGCCTGTTTTGCAAGGATAGCCCGGGAGATGAAGGATCGGGGTATTGAGCTCGTTGTCCTGGCAGGGTTCATGCGTATCGTAAGGAAGCCCCTTATTGATGCCTTCCCCAACAGGATCATGAACATCCATCCTGCCCTGTTGCCCTCTTTCCCCGGTCTCCACGGCCAGAAGCAGGCGGTTGACTACAGCGTGAGGATCAGCGGCTGCACCGTTCATTTCGTGGATGAGGGGATGGACACAGGCCCCATCATCATACAGGCGGCAGTCCCCGTCTCCCCTGAGGACACAGAGGAGAGCCTCTCTGCTCGGATTCTGAAAGAAGAGCACCGGATATTCCCCGAGGCGATCAGGCTCTACGCAGAGGGGAGGCTGACGGTGGAGGGGCGGATCGTGCGGATCTCCGGGTATGGGCTGGCGGATGAGTCCATCGTCAACCCGGAGTTGAGGTAAAGACATGGAGCAATGGCCTACACTTGAAGATCAGATAGAATCAGCAGGTATTCATTACCCAAGGTCCTATGACATCACTTACAGGACAGGGTATGTGCTCCAGAGCCTCGGCGCAGTGGGCTTTGCCGTCCTCTTCGGCATGGGATCAGCCCTCCAGGTGATTCCCCTCGCCCTCTTCGACGCCGGTATCGCGCTTTCCTCTCTTTACCTCCTGGTCTGGAAGGCGGAGATCAAGAGGTTTATCCTCTCCATGACCTTTGGTGGTATTGCGTTGCAGATCATCAGTCTCTTTGTTCAGTCCCATGATGGGTTCTTCGGGGAAAAGATCTTTCTCCTCGGACTTGCCTTTACCCTGGCAGGAGGAGCAGGACTGGTGGGCAAGGAGGCCTTCTGCTTCAGGTTCAATGAAGGGTGGGCGCTTCTGGCGATCTATCCCCTTGTCATAATCCCCCGGCTATTCGGGTACAGGGACCCTGACTTTTTCCTCGTTGCCGCAGGGGTAATCGCGGTGCTTCAGCTCTCCTTCCTCAGGAGAAAACTGGGCCAGCCCCTGCTGAAGAAATGCGAGGGGAATGTCTGCGGACTCCCTCAGAAGAAAGGCTGATGCGTATCACCGGAGGATCGGCAAAGGGGCGGAATGTGGGCCTCAGGAAGGCCTTCAGCCAAAGGGCCGACGGCACTGATCTCAGACCCACCCCGGCCAAGGTGAGAAAGGCGATATTCGATATCCTGGGGGACAGGGTCATAGAGAGCAGCTTCCTCGATCTCTATTCAGGAAGCGGAGCCGTGGGCATAGAGGCCCTGAGCAGAGGGGCCTCCAGCGTGGTCTTCGTGGAGCAGGACCCTGTGAGGGCAGGGATCATCAGGGATATGACAGAGAGGTTTGGTTTCGCTGATAAGGCAAAGATCGTTGTGGCTGAGGCTCGGTCATTCCTGCGAAAGAACTCCCGGTCTTTTGATATAATCTTTGCCGATCCGCCTTACGGCTCTTCAGAGCTTGAGCTGATCCTCCCGGAGATCATGAACAGGGGACTGGCAGGAGAGAGGGGGATTGTTATCCTTGAGCATCCCTCCAAAAAGGCCCTGCCTTCCCATTCGGGGGCTTTGGAGCTGAAGAAAACCTATAAATACGGAGACACCTCCCTCAGCCTCTACAGGGCTTTCCATGAGGAAAAGACAGGAGAGGAGGAGCAATGAAGCTGGCAGTCTACCCCGGGACCTTTGATCCCATAACGAACGGCCACCTGGATATTATAGAGAGGGGACTGAGGATCTTCGACGAGATCATTGTGGCTGTGGCGCCGAGCCCGAAGAAGATGCCCCTCTTCTCCATTGATGAGAGGCTGGAGCTCATCGGGCTGGCGGTCAGGGACTGCATGAATGTGAGGGTCGAGACCTTCAGCGGACTCCTTGTGGAGTATGCGAAGAACAGGGGCGGTGTTGCCCTTATAAGAGGACTCCGGGCTGTCTCGGATTTTGAGTACGAGCTCCAGATGGCCCTGATGAACAGGAGGCTGGACACTGCTGTGGAGACGGTTTTCATGATGCCCTCAGAGGAGTTTTCCTTTCTCTCCTCCACGATCGTCAAAGAGGTGGCCTCCTACGGCGGGTCTGTAAAGGGGCTTGTGCCCGAGGTTGTGGAAAGGGCGCTGAGAGAGAAGTTCAGGGGAAGGGTGGCCGGAATCGGATAACCTTTTTTGAGGACCAGCACCCCTGCAAGGCACAGGCATTGCTTATCAGAAGATACGCAATGCATTGTACCTATTCATTTTATTTGACTCATAGCAGTCAAATGAATTACACTGCTAAACAGAGAAAATTATCGGAGGAGTAAGTCATGTCTGATGAATCAATGGGAAAAACAGGTGAGACTGGACAGGAGAGCTTTGCTGAGCTTCTGGAACAGTCCGCCATGCCTGCACGGATAGAGGCGGGCAAAAAGGTGAAGGCAAGGGTCATCGGTATATCAGGAGGCCTTGTCTTTATCGATCTCGGGGGAAAGAGCGAAGGTGTCATTGACATACAGGAGTTCGCAGGGACTGAAGGCCAGTGCCAGGTCAAGGAAGGGGATGAAGTGGAAGCAGTGTTCCTTTTCCTCCAGGATGGCCTGAGGAAGTTTACAACGCTCATACACGGCTACCCTCAGTTCAAGCTGAAGGCCCTTCTCTCAGCGCTTGAGGCAGGTCTTTCTGTCTCCGGTGAGGTAAGGAAAGAGGTCAAGGGAGGCTTTGAGATATCTGTTGAAGGAGTAAGGTGTTTCTGCCCCAACTCCCAGATGGACCTGAGGATGGGCAACAGCGCAACCATGTATGTGGGGAAGAGCTTTGATTTCAAGGTTCTGAGGTTCGAGGAGAACGGCAGGAATATCGTCCTTTCCCGCAGGGCAATCCTTGAGGAGGAGCGGCAGAAGAAGATTGACGGTCTGAAGGAGACCCTCAAGGTGGGAGCTGATATCACCGGAGCAGTCCGTTCACTCCAGTCCTTCGGCGCTTTTGTCGACCTCGGCGGCATGGACGGCCTCATCCCCATGAGCGAGATGGCCTGGGACAGGGTTGACAAGGCATCGGATCTCCTCACTGTGGGACAGGACGTAACAGCTCGGATCATCTCCCTCGACTGGGAGAACCAGAGAATCACCCTGAGCCTCAAGGCCCTGGCTGCTGATCCCTGGCTGTCAGTGGAAGAAAAGTATCCCGTGGGAAGCAAGTCAGAAGGTACAGTGGTCCGCCTCGTTCCTTTCGGCGCCTTTGTCCGGCTTGAGCCCGGCATTGAAGGGCTTGTCCACATCTCCAACCTGGGAGCCGGCAAGCGGGTAAAGCACCCTAAAGAGGTGATTGATGCAGGCCAGGTGGTGGAGGCCCATGTCCTCGGCGTTGACGCCAAGGAGAAGAGGATTTCCCTTTCCCTCCAGCAGCCGGTCGAGAAAGTCCCGGTCACCTATCCTTCTGAGGGAGCGGTTATCGACGGTACCGTGGAGAAGGTTATGCCCTTCGGTATCTTCGTCAAGGTCGGCGGTAATGTGACCGGTCTTATTCCCAACTCAGAAATGGGAACAGCCCAGGGCTCAGACCATACCAAGCAGTTCCCTGCCGGATCAACGGTGAAGGTGGTTGTGAAGGATGTGGATACTGAGAAGGGAAGGGTTACCCTGAGCAGGAGGGATCTTATCACCAGGGAAGAAGAGGACGAGGTCAGGAGCTACCTGAAGTCTGTCCAGGAACCGTCAACAGGCATGGGTGTTCTCGGCGAGAAGCTCAAGGCTATGATGGACGAGGGAAAGATCAAGTTTGCTGGAGGCAAGTAATCTCCTCTAACCTTTTTTCAAACTCCTTCTCTTTTTCCTGAAGTTTCTCTGTGAGCTCTTCCAGCATCTGGAAGAGCTCATTTATTTCTTCCTGGCTCTCTTCAACAGAACGTCCGAGGCGGCTGCTCTCCTGCCAGTCTCCCTTTTCCGAGGCGGCAACGAGCGCCTCCCTGTCGGCGCTGACCCTCTCTTCAAGGCCGATGATCCGCTCTTCCGTTTCGGCAATCTTTTTCTGGAGAGGGGTGATGGCGCGGGATTTTTCCTGGATCAGTTCCGCCCTCAGTTTTTTCAATTCCTTTCTTGGGGCCTGCCGTTCCGGCTGCGCCGGTTTTCTGGTCCCGTTTTCAGCCTCACCCTTCCAGCCCACACTGTCGAGGAACTCCTGGTATGTGCCGTCAAAGACTCTGGTCTTGCCGTCATCAAAGACCACGAGCCTTGTTGCCATGGCATGGAGGATCATCTCGCTGTGGGTGACGATGATCACAGAGCCCTCAAAGACATTGATCGCCTCGATGAGGGAGTCAATGGACTCCATGTCCAGGTGGTTTGTGGGCTCGTCCAGGAGGAGGAGGTTTGCCGGGCTCACCAGGAGCTTGCCCAGGAGGACCCTGCTGCGCTCCCCGCCTGAAAGCACCGACAGCTTTTTCAGGGCTGAGTCTCCCTCGAACATCATAAGGCCGCAGATACTCCTGGCTGCCCTCCTGTTCCGGTCAGGATGGCTGTCCATGATCTCCTCCTCCACGGTCTTCTGGAGGTCGAGGCGCTGGATGTTTGTCTGGCCGAAGTAGGCGGTCTTCAGCGAGGGATGATGGATGATATGCCCCTGGGAAGGGGCAAGCTCCCCTGCAAGGAGGTTGAGGAGCGTCGTTTTGCCCCTGCCGTTGGGGCCGATGATGGCAATACGGTCATTCCCTCCCACATGGAGGTTAAGCCCGCTGATGAGGGGATCTCCGGGATGGTAGGAGAAGGAGAGGTCCCTGGTCTCAATGAGGAGCTTCCCGGTGAAGGGCGCTGCGTTGAACCGGAAATCAAGGTCCTTGATGTCTGCGAGACTTTCCATCCGCTCCCTCTTGTTCAGGGCCTTTATCTTTGACTGGACAGCCTTTGCCTTGGTTGCCTGCGCCCTGAACCTGGCGATGAAGGCCTCTGTTTCCTGCCTCTTCTTCTCATCGTTGATCCTCGTTTTTTCGTAGACCTCTTCGTCAATAAGGATCTGGTCATAGAGCTTCTGTGTGGACCCCTCTATCTTCCTCACCCTGCACCGGTGGATGGCCATGGTGTGGGTGCTGACGCTGTTCATGAAATCCCTGTCATGGGTGATGATCATCATCTCGCCCTTCCAGTTCCTGAGGAACTGCCCGAGCCAACGGGTGGAGGTGATGTCCAGGTAGTTGGTGGGCTCGTCGAGGAGCAGGAGGTCAGGCTCTGAGAGCAGGAGCTTGGCCAGGTTCAGCCTGATCTGGTATCCCCCTGAGAACTCCGAGGGCCGGCGGCTGAAGTCCTCGCCGCTGAATCCCAGTCCCATGAGGACCTTTTCCGCCTTGTAGGTTTCATCCCTTCCGTCCTCAGTAGGGGGGAGGCTCAGGATGCACTCCTGCAAGGCCGAAGGCTCTGTGAACCTGAGGTGCTGGGAGAGATGGCCGATGCGGTATCCCCTGGGAATGAAGATCGTCCCCTCATCGGCGTGCTCCTGGTCGAGGATCATCCTGAAGAGGGTGGTCTTGCCGTGGCCGTTTCTTCCTACGAGTCCGATCCTCTCGCCGGGGTTTATGGTGAAGGTCACATCCTGAAAGAGGGGCTGTTGCCCGTACGACTTGCTGAGACCGTTGATCTGTATCACGTTGAAAATTCCTTTATGGGTTGTAGTATTTTTTCTTTTGCGGGAGGTATTCCTGCTCCACATGGCCGCCGAAGTCATGGGGGTACTTGTACCCCTTTCCGTGGCCGAGCTTCTTCGCCCCAGGGTAGTGGCTGTCCTTCAGATGGTCAGGGACCTCCATGGTCTGTTCTGTCTCGACATCATGCATGGCCGCATCGATAGCCCGGTAACAGGCGTTGCTCTTGGGCGCTGTGCAGATATGGATCACCGCCTGGCTGAGGGTGATCCGGGCCTCGGGCATCCCGATGAACTCTACTGCCCTGAGGGCTGCTGTGGCCACGAGGAGGGACATGGGATCCGCCTCTCCCACATCCTCAGAGGCGCAGATCACGATCCTCCTGGCGATGAACCGGGGATCTTCGCCTGCCGTGAGCATCTTCGCCAGGTAGTATATGGCTGCGTCAGGGTCGGAGCCCCTCATGCTCTTAATGAAGGCTGAGATGGTGTCGTAGTGCTGGTCCCCTGTCTTGTCGTAGACAATCGCCTTTTTCTGGATAGACTCCTCTGCCACAGGAAGGCTGATATGGATCTTCCCGTCATCTCCCGGCGGTGTCGTGAGGGCAGCAACTTCAAGGGCTGAGAGCGCCTTCCGGGCGTCTCCGTCGGACATCCGGGCAATGTGGCCGAGGGCCTCATCATCCATTGTTATGGCAAGGCTGCCCAGTCCGCGTTCCTTGTCCTGCAAGGCTCTCAGGAGGATTTCGCGCAGGTCCTCCTCCCGGAGCGGCTTCAGCTCAAAGACATGGCTCCTGGAGAGGAGGGCTGAGTTCACGGAAAAATAGGGGTTTTCCACCGTGGCTGCTATGAGGATGATGTTCCCCTCCTCCACATCAGGCAGGAGGGCGTCCTGCTGGAGCTTGTTGAACCGGTGTATCTCATCGAGGAAGAGGATCGTCCTGCCGCCTGCCTGCTTTCTCATCCGCGCAGCCTGGATCACCTTCCTGAGGTCGTCAAGGCCTGCTGTTGCGGCATTGAGCCATTCCAGCCGGGCCTTGCTCTTCGTTGCGATGACCCTCGCCATGGCAGTCTTGCCGGTGCCGGGCGGGCCGTAGAGGATCAGGGATGTGATCCTGTCTGCCTCAACAGCCCTCCGCAGAAGCTTCCCCTCTCCGAGGATGTGCCTTTGCCCGGTGTACTGCTCCAGGGTCTGAGGCGCCATCCGGTAGGCAAGGGGAGCGGTCTTCTGCTCAGGTATTTTTTCTTCCCTGTCATCGGAAAAGAGGTCCATCGGTTATTGTAACATGCCGCCGGAATCGGGAGATAAGGCCGGGTCCCTCTCAGAGACAAACCCTCCCGGACAAAAGAAAAGGCGGGACAGCGCCCCGCCTGAGGACTGAGGAGAGAGATTTCCTTTACGCCTGGGGTACAGGCTGGGGCTGTGAGAGCTCCCTGTAGGCCAGGACCATGACAACAGAGACATAGCCGCCGAAGAGACCGGAGAGGACCGCCTGAACCGCCTGTCCCAGGATGGGGATGAAACCGAAGGCAGCGCTGGCAACGCCGATGATTACCCCCATGACCAGTATAGCGACAAAGAGGATGAGCACGTCCCCCAGGTGGGACTTCACCACCTCAAGGCTCCTCTTTATCCCCTGCATTGGCCCGAGGTCCTCCACTACGATGGCCACAAAGGTGAACATGAGGAGAAAGGCGGCTATCAGTCCTGGGATAATGAGGAGCATGAACCCTATCAGGAGTATCAGCCCTACAAGGATCGCCCCTCCGAGGAGATGAAAGAACCTGTCCTTTGCGATGTTTATCCCGTCGCTGACATTCGTGGAGCCTGTCCCCACCGCCTCCTGCGCCATCGCGACGGTCATGCCGTGGACAAAGAG
>JBAZFD010000060.1:1884-8975 GCA_041653575.1 Thermodesulfovibrionales bacterium | reverse complement strand
TATGTAAAGAATATCACCGCCCATTACCGCAGGCTCCTCGACAGGATCATGGAGGATTCGCCGGAATACCGGCCCTCTTCAGCAGGACGGTGCAGATTTTTCTTCGAGCCGAACCCGGAAAAGAGCTTCAACCGCGGCTCCACAGACTATTTTGTCCGGGGCAGGAAGAAGGATCTCCTGTCGCAGCTCACGCCGAAGTTCGTCGGTGAGCCCATCGGGAAGGTCATCAATGTGGGACGGGGCTGGTTCGAGATAGATAGCAACAGCCGGATTCACAACGGCGACGGTCTGGCCTTTTTCAACTCCCGGAATGAGCTGACGGGGCTGCGGATCAACCGTGCAGAGGGAAACCGGCTCTTTCCTGCTGAGGCTGACCATGGCCTTGTCGTCGGAGCTCAGCTCTTCCGCAACAGGGACCAGGAGTTCGAGCGGCAGCTGGAGAGGAAGTCGGCTGAACGCAGGATCAGCGTGAACATCCGGTTATCTGAAGCGCCTGATGGGTTTGTCCTTGAGATGACTGATGAAGAAGGCGTCAGCGCGACAGCAGGCCTCTCCCAGGCAAAGAATTTTGCACAGAATGCTGAAAAGGCCTTTGCCTCCATCCGCGAGCAGTTGGGCAAGCTGGGCAACACCATATTCACAGTAAAAGAGATCAGCCTCAATCTCCTGGCACCCTGGTTCATCCCTGTCTCAGCGCTCAACAGTCTTCGCCGGGAGGCGGCAGAAAAACTTGAGTCAGCCCGGCTGGCCGCTTATCAACGGCCTGAAAGGGCAGAGGCGGCAACCCCTCCTGTTCCCTATCCGGAGACAGAGCTGACCTATCTGGGAAATGTGTACAACCGGAAGGCGAGGGAGTTCTATGCAAAGCATGGCGTCACCGCCATTGCTCCAGCCTTTGAATCCAACCAGGAGAAGGGCGAAGTCACCCTGATGATCACGAGGCACTGTCTCCGCTACAGCTTCAACCTCTGCCCCAAACAGTCCAAATCCGCCCGGCCTGATCCCCTGATCCTGATCCACAACCACAACAAGGACAAGCTCACCCTCCGCTTCGACTGCGCCCGTTGCGAAATGCACGTGACAGGAAAACTGAAGAACAACAAACCCTGAAGAGGAGAAAAAAGCCCATCGGCGTCTCAGACTACGAGCTCACCCGCGCCCTCCCGGAAAACCTGAAATCCAGCCTTCCAAGCATCGAGGAAATAGAGGCGGAACTGCAAAGGGAAATAGGGGAGGGGGATGATGAGGCTTGAAGGGCTGCTGAATCACAGCAAAGAGCCAGACAGTCCGCACTGCTTTGTGGGTTGTTGTTTGTCGTATTTGACTGAAAGTGACACTTGCTGGCTTTTTTAAAAATTGCAGAGTACAACTGTCACTCCTCAGCGGAAGGATGGGCGTAGAGCTGGCTGCCGAGCTCAGGAATAACAGAGAGGCAATATTATACTCCGGCGGCATATCAATAAATATTTATCATTGTACCGATCGGCTGTCTCGTTTTCGATCAATTTTGCTGCAATTTTGTGTATTTTTCTTGACTCCAGCCCCTTCTCCCTTTACAATTTAAACAAAATGTGGAATCAGTATAAAAATGATGCATGTTATGCCAGATAATAAAGAGAATAATTGAATTGGCCATTCTGGTCGCATTTTTAGCGGGCTGCTCCGAAAGATTTGCAGAATATTATCCGACATATGATGCAGCCGCGAAAAAGGGGGCAATTCAACGCGGCTGGATACCAGCATCGGTTCCGAAAACGGCAACAGAAATATGTGAACAACATGATTTAGACACAAACGAAGTTTGGCTCCGTTTCAGCTTGCCTCCAGTGGAGAAAGACAGAATCGCTGACGGTCTTAACAAGCTGACTCATGATGAAATACTGAAAATGAAATTGCGATTTCCCTCAAGTGTTGATTGGTGGTTTGAAGACCTTATTCAACAGTCTCCGGCAAATGACAATGCATTAAACGCAGAAATATACATAGTCAAACGGGAAAGCTACAAGATCGCATATTTGGCGGTTGACCGTGTCAGTTCTCGAATTTATTATTGGAATACATATGAGTAGGCATAACACCAAGCTCTACTTGACCGGGAATAACGTCTGTTTGAATTTCAATCGTCGGTGGCCCGGCAAGTGAGCCATCTCGTTAGCCCGCATACAGGAGGTGCCTATGAGAGATTTCAACAACGGTGGCGACATGAACGTCAATGGGGATATAGTCATTAACGATCATTCTCAAAACACCGTCGGGAAGCTGCTGGTCAATTGCACGAACGAGGAGTTGTTTCAGGAGCGCCCATTCCGCCAAGAGAACCTTCGGCTTGAACGCAATCGAAAGATTAAAGGAGGTCTGCCTCTGCTTGCATTTGCAGTAGTCCTTTTCATTGCATCTGCCGTGTGGGGGCAAATCGCGGGGAAATCGGATTTCGTTGCCTTTGTACTTGGGATCGGGGCGCTTGTCGTCAGCTTTGCAACGGTCAAGGGCGTCATGGAGCCCAATGCCTTCGAGATACAAGAGCAAAACGTAATAAAGGAAATCAACATGATCTTGAGGTCTCGGCGTGCTGAATGACTGCGCGCTAATCAGGGAAGAGACGGCGTTTAACCGTCCCTTCCTACACCACCACACGTACGGGGTCCGCACGGGGCGGTTCTCAGCAATCATCGGGCCGTAGCCGGATTGTGAATTGCAATCCACAGTGTGAGCAAAGAAACAAGTCCCTGTTGCTGGAGATACTCATTGGACAGCCCGCTGTTCGTTGACAGTGCCTTTGCAAGATGCCAGTAGCCCTTCCGGCTCAGTCCCGTCAGCGGGAGGCCTGATGATCGCGTCTACATATTTTACAAGAGCATGAAAAGACAACAGGCTTGAGCAGCGAAATGTCATACTTTTCTGCTGAAAATTAGCACATTCTGCAAAGCCTGTTTGGTGTTGAGTAGGAGATGCATTCTCCTTTTGGCAGATGCCTGAACAGTCGGGAAAAAAGCAAATTCAGGTCTTTATGATTGATCGAGAAATTTTAGCGCAGGTTTTTTTCGTTTCCTGAGGCGACACCCAAAGTGGCATTGCCCAGTAGCTACAAATCCAGACGATAACAAAGCCTCAGAGGAAAGCAATCTGTCATGCTGGCTTGTCCGGCATCCTTTTGGTCTTTTCAGAAGGATTCCCGACAAGCGGGAATGACAGCAAGCGTATCCACTTGGCTGGCCTTGCACTGAAGGAGAAGAGCTGAGAGGGGCTGTCCGGCATCAATAGAGACACATTACTGCGGGGATATATCAATTGGAAGCTTTGTATCTGCTTGTCGCTGTAGCTGCTGTAGTCATCCTGTCTTTGGCGGGGAACGGGATTGCGCGCCGTCTGAGGCGTAGAAGGCTGGCGGAGCTGCCCTTTCCTTCGGCTTGGGAAGATATCATGAATCGTAATGTCCCTCTCTACCGACGTATTCCCCAGGACCTGAAGGAGCAGCTCCGCAAAGACATCAGAATCTTTCTGGATGAGAAGAGCTTTGAAGGGATCGGCGGGCTGGAGATAACGGAGGAGATAAAGGTGACCATAGCAGCCGAGGCCTGTATCCTGCTGCTGAACCGTGAAAACAGGAACTATCCGGGCCTGTATTCAATCCTTGTCTATCCCGGCGCTTACCTGACGCGGCAGAATATTCCCGTTGGAGGCGGCGGTTATATCGAAGAAGAGACGGTCCGCGCCGGAGAATCATGGCGGCATGGATCGGTGATCCTCTCATGGGACCAGGTGAAGCATGGATCAGTGAGCTCCTGGGAGGGCCACAACCTGGTGCTTCACGAGTTCGCCCACCAGCTCGATCAGGAGGACGGCATGGCTGACGGAACTCCGATCCTGAAAAAAAGCTCCGGCTATGCGGCATGGGCCTTTATTATGAGCAAGGGGTATGAGAGGCTGAGGTCGAAGATGGAACAGAACAGGAACAGCGTGCTCGATGAGTACGGGGCTACCAACGAGGCTGAGTTTTTTGCCGTAGCCACTGAGGCCTTTTTCGGGAAGTCTGAGGAGCTGAGGAGAAAAGAGCCTGATCTCTACGAAGAGCTCAGAGAGTTCTATAATCTTGACCCTGCCGAATGGCCGGAGGTCTCTTCCTGATGAGTCATTGCCTGAAGCCTCTTATCATCTCCACTGCCCCGTCCTGGTTGTGGAGGACGATGCCTTTCAGCTCTTTGAACCTTTTCTGCGTTCGCTTGTCCCTTCCTGCTGTCCGGGATGAGAGGGCGGCAAGCTCTTTTTCAATCCGCAGGGAGAGGTCGTAATACCGCCTGTATTTCTCCCTCTCTGTCCTGATGGAGAAGTCTCCGGGGACCACCCAGCTGTCCCTGAAGAAGACCCAGGAGGCGAAGTCTTCAAGCTTGTACCCCTCTGAAAGTTTCATGGGTGAGGTGTTCTTCAGCCCCTCCACCCTCAGGCTTTTTTCGTCGGCAACGATCCGGTGCTCCCCTTTGAAATCCTCGTCAACGCCCTGGTGGTCCATGAACTCCCAGCGGGACTGGGTAACCTGCTTCCGGCCGTGGCAGCTTGCGCAGCTCCTGGCCTTGCCGTAAGGGTGTGAGGCCTGTTCGATCTCCATCCAGAGGAGGTGGTTGTTGTTAGCCGGGGCTTTCATGGTCCCCACGATGTAGTAGGCGTCCCTCGTCTCCCCTTTGGGCCACCGGAACTGCATCTTCCCTGAGGGCTTCACCTCGGGCTTCATGTTCCCCACGCTGTGGGGCCAGACCTTTACCGGCATCCATTTGCCTTTCTGGTCCTTCATGATGATCGGCGGTGACTGGATGCCGTAGTAAAGGGAGTACTTGTTGAAGGGGTTTTCTTCCTCGCCTATTTTGCCGGGACCCCAGATGGTGAGCTGATACCCCCGCAGCTCCGCAATATGGCAGGTGGCGCAGTCCAGGTCCTTGTGCACGCTTCTGGCATGGGCCTCTTCGATCTCTATATGGCAGTCCTGGCAGTTCGCCTTTCTCTGCATGTCTCCCATCCCCTTTTCGCCTGTGCTGTGGCAGTCCACGCAGTGTATCCCTTTTTCATAGTGGACATCCGGCTTCATTCCCGTGGGGATGGAGTAGTCTCCGCCGATGTAGGTCTCGCCCCGCCTGCTCTGCATGGCGCCGGGGTGGCAGATGCTGGTCCCCCTGCCATAGCCTGCGCAGCTCAGGGATTGGGGTTTGTTGGTGAACCGGTGGACGCCTTTCTCCCTGTCCGGCTCATAATGGCAGTCCAGGCATCCCACATGGCAGACGTTGCAGAGCCTCTGTTTTGTCATGGCCTGTTCTTTTGAGAAGGGGATGTTCAGGTCATCGGCGAGCTTTCTGGTATTGTCAAAGGAGAATCCAGCTTCTTTCAGTACCTCCTTAGGCGGGAGGTCCGCAAAGGAGGGGCCGCAGTTGTGGGGGCCGTAAGGCTCCAGCCAGGTCCGCATGGTCCTCTGCCTGAAGTTCGAGGCCATGGTGGAGTGCATGAACTGCGAATGCTCCTGGGGATGGCAGGCAGGCTTGCCGCAGGTTTTCTTTGCAATGGAGGGATCGAAGTTAAGGGTCTCCCTGTTCCTGTCATGCCAGAGGATATTCCTGACCAGGCCGCCGGCTTCGTCATCAGGCGGGGGGAGCATGGCGCGTATGGAGCTTTTATCATGGGGAAGGAGGGACTGGGGATAAACCGTTTTTCTCTCAAGGACCCTGCCGGTATCGTCAATGAGGAGGGCTGAGAGCATTCCCTTATGCGCCTTTTTGGCTGTTCGGGCCCTGCCGTTTCCGAGATGGCATTCATGGCATTTCACATGGCGGTGGCCGCTTTCCCTGCCTACTGTCTCCTCAGTCATGAAGAACTGGGGGAAGCCGAGGGCCTCCATCTTTTTTTGATCGCTGTGACAGCGGACGCATTCCGCGCTGGAGTCCTGCCACGACCGGTACCCAAGGAAGAGGGTGATGATGAGGAACTGGAGGAGAAAGAAGACAACGGTTTTTGTGTTGATACGGTCCCTGAGGGACCCGATGCGTAACACCGGCTACTCTTGTCCGGTTTCTGTTGCGAGAGGGGCGTCTGCCTCCCTGGGAAGGACTATTTTTACCACCTCTGCCTTGTCTCCCAGCGGGCCTATGTCTTTTCCGTCAAAGCTCAACCTTACACCCGAGGCGTTTCCGACGACGATGCGGAAAGCTTCGTCAGCCTGGATGTTCATCTTGTCCCCGGCATTCAGGAGCGCCTCTTTTGTCTCAGCGTCGTCTGCAACAACCCGGACCCATACCTTGTCCGAGGCGGTGATGTCCAGGTTGTGTTTTTTCTGGGCCATGGCAATGGCCTCGGAAGGTCCGGCTGAGGGGATCCCGCCTGTCACGCCTGTTTTCAGTTCAGCCGTCTCCTGGGGGGGAGGCGTCAGGAGGGGGAGGGTTCCTTCATTTTTTACACGGGGAATGGAGGAGTAGAGGGCAATGGCAGCCGCTATGAAGGGGATGAGCCAGAGCGTCTTTTTCAATCCCTTGCGCGGTTGTGAGCTCTGAATCTTCCTTATGATTGTCCGGACTGCCTCAGGTGAAGAGCCGCTTGTCTTCCCGGCAGGCGCAGGGATTTGTCCCTTGGGTGAGGTCTTCTTGTTCTCTCTTATGTACTGCACATAGGGAGCAAGGGCGCTTTCTTCAGGCACACCGAGGAATTTTGCATACTCCCTGATGTATCCCTTTCCGTAGACCTCAACAGGGAAAAAGGAATAGTCTTCCATTTCTATTGCCCTGAGATATGACGCATTGATCCGCGTTTCCCTGGCAATATCCTCGATCTCCTGTCCGAGCTCTTCTCTGCGGTCCCTCAGGATGCTTCCCATGCCATTAAGTTACCATAATCGCTGCTGAAAGATAAAGGCCTGAGCTGTATGGTAAAATTACAGCTTTAGAGGTGCTTATGATGTCAGGTTCAGGCAGGAAAAGGGTTGTTGTAACGGGGGTTGGAGCTGTCACCCCGCTTGCGTGCACATTCGGCGAAACCTGGGCTCAGGTCAGGGCGGGAGCCTCAGGGATAAGGGAGATAACCCGTTTTGATCCCTCCCCCTTCACCTGGAGGATTGCCGG
>JBAZFD010000060.1:0-1874 GCA_041653575.1 Thermodesulfovibrionales bacterium | reverse complement strand
GGTTTGACCCGCTCCTCTTTTTTTCCCGGAAAGAGCTCCTCAGGCTTGATCCCTTTATACATTACGCAGTCGGCTCTGCGGTTATGGCGACAGAGGATGCAGGGCTGACAGGCGCTCTCCCGGATGAGGCAGGAGTGCTTATCGGTTCAAGCAGGGGGGGGATTTCGACCCTTGAGCATGAGGCCTGGAAGACTGCTCCTTCAGCATCAGCCCATTCCCGGCTCTCTGCCTATCTCATGGCCTCGACGACTGTCGGCATGGCCGCTTCAACTGTTGCCCAGAAGCTGAAGACAAAAGGGCATTGCTCCGGACTGTCCAGCGCCTGCGCCTCAGGAACTACCGCCATCGGGGAGGCCTACAGGCTTGTCTCCCATGGTTATGCCCCTGTTGTTCTTGCCGGGGGCGCTGATGCAGCCCTGTGCAGGCTTGCCATCGGCGGCTATGGCGCAGCAGGCGCCCCTTTCAGCCTCAGGGAGCAGGCCCTTTGACCGGTCACGAAACGGCTTTGTGCTTGCAGAAGGCGGTTGTGTCATGGCCCTGGAGGAATATGGTTCAGCCCAGCAGAGGGGGGCGAAGATCTATGCCGAGATAGCCGGTTACGGCAATGCCTCAGACGCCTTTCATATGACCAGGCCTGATGCCGGAGGGGAGACGAGGGCCATTCTTGCAGCCCTGCGGGATGCCGGAGTCTCTCCTGATGAGGTTGAATACATCAGCTGTCATGGGACATCCACTCCCCTTGGTGACAGGACCGAGGCAGAGGCGATAGGACGGGTCTGGGGAGAGCGGGCGGCATCCATACCTGTGACCGCCATAAAGTCCATGACAGGCCATATGCTCGGGGCATCAGGCGCACTGGAGGCTGCCTGCGCGGTTATGGCTCTCAGGGAGGGAGTCATCCCTCCAACGATCAACCTGAGGGAGAAGGACCCCCTGTGCGATCTCAATGTGATGAAGGTGCTGAGGAAAGCGCGGGTCAGGACAGGGGTTGTTCATTCCTTCGGCTTCGGCGGGGTGAATGCGGTCCTTGTGCTGAAGGATGTTGCCTGAGCGGTTTCAGGAGAGGAGCTTTGCAAGGATGAGGGGGAAGTCCTTGACGCTTATGGGTTTTGAAAGGTATTCGTCAGCCCCGGCCTCCAGGGCCTTTTCCCTGTCGCCCTTCATGGCATAGGCGGTAACGGCAATGATGGGGATCCCTGCTGTAGCGGGGTCTGCCCGCAACAGCCTGATGGCGGTGTATCCGTCTATCAGCGGGAGCTGGAGGTCCATGAGGATGGCGTCGGGCTTCTCCTCGCCAGCAATCCTGATCCCCTCTGAACCGTTCTCTGCCTCCAGGATTTCGTAGCCGTGGTATTGCAGGAGCTGCTGGAGCAGTACCCGGTTTTGTTCATCATCTTCGATTATCAGTATCTTTTTTCCCATAGCTCCCTGTCGCGCATTGATTGATTGACAGTCTGCATCCTGCCCATATTTCGACTTTATCATGCTCCTGTACTGAAAGTCACCTGCCTAAACTGACAGTTCCTTTTTTTCAGCTCCATGCTCACAGGGCGTCATTTGTTCTTCTTCCAGCGGTATGCTGAAAATGAACCTGCTCCCCTTTCCGTACTCGCTTTCCACCCTGATCTCGCCGCCGTGGAGCTCCACAAGCTTTTTTGTCAGGGCAAGGCCCAGGCCTGTCCCCTGGAATCTCTTTGTATAGGCCGGTTCCAGTTGGGTAAAGGCCTGGAAGAGCCGCGGTATCTCTTCCTGCCGGATTCCGATGCCTGAGTCTTCAACGGATATCTCCAGCAGCCTCTGAGCTCCCCTGTGTATAATCTTTCCGCCTATCCTGACCGTCCCTCCTTCAGGGGAGAACTTCAGGGCATTGCTCA
>JBAZFD010000059.1:0-9020 GCA_041653575.1 Thermodesulfovibrionales bacterium | reverse complement strand
GCATCAGGTTCGACCAGAACTCCCACGAGGGCTACTACTACATCGAGTCCTCAGAGGGTATTTGGAACTCAGGCCGCGAGGAGCACCCCAACCTCGGATACAAGCCCAGGCACAAGGAGGGGTACTTCCCTGTTCCCCCCACAGACAGCCAGGTGAACCTCAGGACAGAGATGGTCATGGAGATGCAGAGATGCGGCATCTACGTTGAGAGGGAGCACCACGAGGTGGCCACAGCCGGCCAGGCAGAGATCGACATGCGCTTCGACTCCCTGGTGAGGATGGCCGACAAGAACATGCTCTTCAAGTACATCGTCAAGAACGTGGCCTACAGGAACGGCAAGACCGCTACCTTCATGCCCAAGCCCCTCTTCGGCGACAACGGCTCAGGTATGCATGTGCACCAGAGCATCTGGAAGGACGGCAAGCCCCTCTTCGCAGGCAACGGCTATGCGGGCCTCAGCGAGATGGCGCTCTACTACATCGGCGGTATCCTCAAGCACGCAAAGTCCCTGGCAGCCCTCACCAACCCCACAACCAACTCCTACAAGAGGCTGACCCCCGGCTTTGAGGCCCCTGTCAACCTGGCATACTCCGCAAGGAACAGGTCCGCTTCCATCAGGATCCCGACCTACTCACCCAGCCCCAAGGCGAAGAGGGTCGAGGTCAGGTTCCCTGACCCCTCATGCAACACCTACCTCGCCTTCTCGGCAATGCTAATGGCAGGACTGGACGGCATCGAGAACAAGATCCATCCCGGCGAGCCCCTGGACAAGGACATCTACGAGCTCGGTCCCGAGGAGCTGGCATCAGTCCCGACCATGCCCGGCAGCCTCGACGAGGCCCTCAACAACCTCGAGGAGGACCACGAGTACCTCCTGAAGGGCAACGTCTTCACCCAGGACGCCATCGAGACCTGGATCAACTACAAGAGGACAAGGGAAGTAGACCAGCTCAGGCTGAGGCCTCATCCCTACGAGTTCTTCCTCTACTACGATATTTAAAGAGTTTTTTTCCCAGAGAAAAAAAAGAAGGCCCCAGGGGAACCCCCTGGGGCCTTTGCGTTGGGGGGGGCAGGAGCGAGTCCTTGCCGATGAAGCAGGGGAACCTGAGGAAAAGGAATTCTCATTTTCATGCAGCAGCTGTATAATTGTTCTAACTGCCGATAAAAGACAGCTGGCTGATACTCAATAGTGTTATGCGGAGCGTTGGGCGCTATGAAAATTCATACGGACGGTTTCGATTTGAAACTCCTGCCCGCACGTCAAAGGGACGAAGAAGACTGGGCTCGTGTGCTCATATCGGTGAGCGTTACAGGATTTACCGGAGAGTTTGAGGCGTGGATACAGGTAGAAGACCTAAGGCGCTTTTCTGTTGAGATGGCACATCTATATGAAAATGCAGGACAAGGCGGTGAAGCCCGTCTGGTTAGCGCCGAGCCCGACATCAATGTTCACCTGAGGATAAATCAAAGGGGGCACATCCAAGCTGTATACTCGTTTGAAAGCGAACGCATAGAGGGAGTACCCACGGTGCTTTCCGGTCGCTTCGAAATGGATCAGAGCTATCTTCCGGAAGTACGTCGAAGCGTAAATGAACTAATTGCTGAGTTGCTGTTATGACCGATTTTTCTTGATAGTGACAACAAAGCCCGGCAGTTGGAGTTAGAGGGCAGGTCTTGAAATATCAGTTTTGGAGAAAGTGCTATCACCCTCATGTTAACGATACCTGGACTGCCGGGTGGTAAATCTCACGCTGATGGGCCTGAATATCCGCGACGGCATGAAAATGAGTGGGCGGTCCCGTGCTGTTCCGACAACAGCTCGCTAACAGTTCTCTGAGCTTCAATATCAGTCTAAGCGCAAAATGAGACAATGAGTTGTAATTTGCTATTTTTAGTCGTAAAATGAATCCATGGAATCAGCTCAATCATGGAGGCTACCAAAATGGCAATGGCAGTAAGAATATCTGAAGAATTGGTCGTGGAAGCGAAAAAGTTCAGCAAAATTGAGCATCGCTCTTTGACCGGCCAAATTGAGCATTGGGCAAGAATTGGTAAATGCTCGGAGGAAAATCCGGATTTAACCTATAGCCTGATAAAGGAAATTTTGCTCGGTATCGAAGAATTAGAGCAAAATGAAAAAACTGAATATCAATTCGGTTGAAATCCGATGAAAATTTATCAGTCTCGATCTTTCGAGAAAAAAGTCAAAAAGTTCAATGAAAAACAAAAACATGAATTGGATAGTGAAGTCAGGAAGATTATTGAAAATCCCTCAATGGGGGATGAAAAAAAAGGAGATTTAAGAGGGATTTTTGTCCATAAATTCACTATTCAAAGTCAACTGTATCTTCTTTCTTATCGTTTTGTCCGGGAAGAAAGTCTTGAGCTGATAATGATCGGGCCTCATGAAAATTACTACAGGGATTTGAAAAGTCATCTGAAAAGCAAATAACACTCGAAGAACGCTGCTCCCGGGGTCAGGTTGACGGCTCGCCCCCTCGAAGGATTTTTCTCCAGCGTCGTTCGGTTTAGAAAGGAGTTCTCATGAAAAAGTTCCTCTGTCAGTCAATTGCCGTCATAGTTCTGTTGCTTCATTTGCCCCTATCCTTTGCGGAAGTGCATGGAATTGTCTACGGCGAGGGGCGTAAAATAGCAGAGCTGGCAAATAAGGCGATTAATGAAAGCAGCGGACTCGCCTGCGGGCGGGCCAACAAGGATGTTTTCTGGACCCACAACGACAGCGGCGGCAAGCCGCAGCTTTTTGCCTTCGGCCTGAATGGTGAAGATCTCGCTGTTGTCACCTTGACTCAGGCCCGGAACCGCGATTGGGAGGATATGGCATCCTTCTCATACGAAGGGCGTCATTTCCTGCTGGTCGCTGATGTGGGAGATAATCTCTCCAGAAGAGAAGACTATACCTTATACATCGTTCCTGAGCCCGAACTGGATGCAGGCAAGAGGAAGGCAGCCATAGCTGTTGCGTCTTTTCAGACCATCCGTTTTCGTTACGAAGACGGCCCTCACAATTGCGAGTCGGTGGGTATAGACCCGCAAACACGCACTATCTACCTGGTATCCAAGGTGTATGGATACAGTTGCAAGGTCTACTCCCTGCCCTGGCAGGAGGGGGGAAGCCCGGCCCCCCTGGTGGCCAGGGCTATAGCAACCCTCAACATTCCTGTTACGACTGCCATGGACATCTCGCCCGACGGTCTGCGGGCCATTGTGCTGACCTATATCGACGCATTCGAGTTCGTCCGCAGTCCGAAAGAGACCTGGGCGCAGGGATTCTCCCGGCCCCCGCGCCATATCACGATGCCGGAGCGGGTACAAGGCGAATCTGTCTGCTATGGCCCTGACGGCAAGACCCTCTACCTGACCAGCGAGTGCGAAAACATAAGCTCCGGCGATCCTTCGCCGCTGCTGGAAATCCCGGTGATAAAATAGGGCAACAAATCCGATGCGCACGACGGCCTGTCTCCTCGCATGAGAACAGCAAGATCCTTCATCTTCAGCAAAATCTTTAAGACGATCACAGTCAATTCAGAAGGGCGTAGGGTCTGTCATGGGCGGTGCAGGACGGTTACCTTTTCATAAAGGATCTTCCCGCTGCCTCCATGGCGGAGCTGAGGGCCGGGATCCAGGGACCGGTGAGGATCTGCTCCAGGGAAAGGGGGGTCTTCTGCAGCCAGCAGGGATAGAGGTCAGTCTGTCCCGGCAGGTTCTGCTGGTCCAGTGTGCCGATGGCGTCATCGAGGTTGACGGAGAGGAGCTTACATCCCGAGCGGGAGAGGTAGGCATAGACGGCAATGAAGAGCTCCAGGTTCATTTCTTCTGGCATGGCAGCCTCTTCCCTGAAGAGGCCTTCTGCCCTGAGTGCCCCGATGAGGAGGGCCTTGTCCCTCTCCCTGACAGATATATCCCTGAGCCGCGTCTCTTCATCAGTATAGAGGTCCATATTCTTTCGCGTTTCAATGTCCCTTCCCCTCCAGTAGCCGTAGAGGGTGGGGAGGTCGTGGGTGGTGACGGAGCAGAGCGCCATTTCAGGATACCTGCCCGGCGCAGAAAAGGAAGGCTCCGGGTAGTCCCTTTCAAAGTAGAGGAGCCTGTAGGAGAGCATCATGAACCGCGAGAGGGCCTCACGCACATTGTCGCCTATGGTTCCCAGGTCCTCGCCGATGACTATGGTCCTGTTCCTCACGCTCTCAAGGGCAATGATCCGCATGATCTCTTCTGAAGGGTATTCCACATAGGCCCCGCCTGATGAGGGGACGCCGTGGGGTATCCAGAAGAGCCTGAAGATTCCGAGGGCGTGGTCGATCCTTATTGCACCGCCGTACTGCATATTCTCCCTCAGGGTCCTGATAAGATAATCATATCCTGAGTCCCTGAGCCGCTCCGGTATGGCAGGAGGAAACCCCCAGTTCTGCCCCTCCCTGCTGAAATCATCGGGAGGAGCTCCCACATCGACCCCCCCGGCCAGGATATCCTGGGCCATCCAGGCATCACTCCCTCCGGGCACAGAACCTATGGCCAGGTCGTTGTAGATCCCTATGGGCATCCCCAGTGCCCGGGCCTCTTCAGAGACCTCCCTGAGCTGGCTGTCCATGAGCCACTGTGCGTACATGAAGAAGAGAAGATCCTCTTTCCTTCCCTCCCTGAATTTTGCGACCTTGTTGCCTGAAGGGTCATGATACTCTACAGGCCAGAGACGCCAGTCCTTTCCCAGCTGGAGGGAGAGGGCCATAAAGGTTGCATGGACCTTCAGGGTGTCGCCCTCGCCGCTTATATACTCTTCAAACTCCCTGCCCCTCGGGGATTGGGGGAGAAGATGCTTGTGAAGAAAATGGCTGAAGCCGAGCCTGAGGACCTTTGCCTTCATGGACGCCACGCCTGGGTAGTCAATGAGTTTTTTTGCCTTCAGCTCCTCCAGTTTTCTCATGAAGGGGGCGGAAGCCATGAGTCTCTGTGCCTCTGCCGATTCCGCCACATCAGGGACCTTCCCGATGTCAAGGTAAATCCAGTTTCTGTATATCCTGCTGATGGGAGAGTAGGGGCTTATGCCTGAGGGGCAGCTGTTTGCAATGCAGTGAAGGGGGTTGATCCCCACGAAGCTGCCGCCTGCCTCTGCAACGGCTCTCACTGTTCCGGCAAGGTCCGAGAGGTCCCCTATCCCCCAGTTCCCTTCGGAGCTGAGGGAGTAAAGGTTGAGGGAGAGGCCCCAGATCCGCTTTTTCTCTATTGATGGGGGAATGTAGCAGGCGTCGGGTGTGATAATGATGCGCGCCTTTCCCGTCAGTTCCAGGCCCTTCCCGGTGCAGCTGACAAGGAGGGTGTAGTAGCCTATGGGCCAGGAGTCTGCCTCCCTGGGCTGACAGGGTATTTCCAGCCTGATGAATCTCCTCTCGTCTATTTTTGCCTGGTCCGATATCGTCGTGGCGCCGGCCTGTGCAGAGGAGATGCAGCACCGGCCTTTTTCATCCATCAGCTTCCATGAGAGCCTGAGAGAAGCCTCATCTCCTTCCTCAAGGGGCAGGGAGAGAGGCACGGAAAAGGGCTGTGCATTGACGGAGATTACCCTTACAGGGTCAATGAATCTCTTCCAGTCTCGTTCCTGTCTTTTCCGGATTTCCCGGAGCAGGTCTTCATCTGTGTCCACTGTGAGGCCCATGGCCCTGAGAATGAGCCATTGTGTCTCAGCCGGGGTCTCCTGCCACTGGCCGAAGGCGTCACGGTATCCCTGAATGATACCGCAGAGCCGGGATAGCGCATGAATGAGATCGAGTGATAGGTTCATTCCATACAGTTTAGCAGATTTTCCGTCCCAAAGAAGCCTGATTGTCGAACTCGACAAAAGAGAAGAAATATCTTAATATAGAGAGAAAATCGACCAGAGCTTGCCGAGACCCTTATCTTCAATGGAGAAAGAGCTGAAGACTGTACGAGCGTACCGAAGGAGTATCCAGACCTTCCGGCTGACTCTTATGTTTCTGTCGCCCTTTATCATTGCCCTCTCTATTTTTCTCGTCCTCATGTTCACCTGGGAGACGAAGAAACTCGATGATGACCAGCTGTCTGAAATGGAAAAGATCGCCAGGACCTCCTATGAGCAGCTCATGATTACCCGCGTCTGGAATGCCCGGCACGGAGGCGTCTATGTGCCGGTGACAGGGGAGACGCCGCCTGATTCCTACCTCAGCGGCCCCGGCATGGAGATAACCTCCTCAACCGGGCAGCGGTATGCGAAGATCAATCCTGCCTATATGACGAAAGAGCTCTCGGATCTCACGGAGAAGGCCAGGGGGGTCCGTTTCCGCCTGGTGAGCCTGAAGCCCGCAGCCCTTTACAGCAGCCCTGATGACTGGGAGCGCAGCGCCCTCAGGGAGTTCGGCGCGGGAAGGGTGGCCAAGGCCATGACCATCGAGACGGATAACGACGGGAACAGGTCTTTCCGGTATATCCTTCCTCTCAGGGTAGAGGAGGTCTGTCTCCAGTGTCACGGGAAAAACGGCTATGAGTCCGGAGATATAAAGGGCGGGATATCCATTACCCTTCCGATGGAGGGGCATGACTTTATCCAGACCATGAAGTCCAGGAGGGTCCTTTACTCCATGATCTCCATAGCTGTTTCCAGCATCATCTTCATGGGTGTGGTCATTTTCTATGTGAGCAGGAGACTGACCAGCGAGATCGAGAAGAATATCGAAAGGCAGAGGCTGGAGGCGATCGTGGAGCTGGCCGGCGCTTCGGCCCATGAGATGCGGCAGCCCATGACGGTTATCCTGAATGTCCTCTCTCTCATCAGGGAGAAGGCGAGACACAACGAGCCGCTGGATGATGAGGAGGTGCGGATCATCAACGATCAGTGCGACAGGATGAACAATATCATCAAGAAGATGCTGAACATCACGAGCTACAAGACAAAGGAGTATATCAAGGGCAAGCGGATCGTGGACCTCGACGAATCCTCCCGGAGGGGGGAACAATAACCGTGGCAGCTGCACAACCGGAGCCTGGAGCGCCGGTAAAGCCCTTGGTTCCTGTCTTCATTTTTGCAGGCTCTGCCGTTCATGCAGCAGCAAGCATATATAATAAGGAAACAGGATGTTTTCAGTCTTGAATGAAGGAACTGCCTTTAGTGTGCATATGTCCGATATGTTCCTCGAAAGCCAATCCCTCCACAGTTCCCGCATGACCGGATAGTCGTGCGAAAAAATGATGAAAAATTTTGACAAAGAGAGACTTCTTGTGATAAAGTCTCTCCGTTTTTGAAAGGAGTGCTAATTTATGATTATGAGAAAATCTGTAAAACTCCACAAAAAGGCCCTGGCCCTGATGCCCGGAGGGGTGAACAGCCCTGTGAGGGCATTCAAGTCCGTGGGCGGATCCCCCCTCTTCATCCAGAAAGCAAAGGGCTCAAAGATCTACGACGTTGACGGCAACGGCTACATCGATTACGTCCTTTCCTGGGGTCCCATGATCCTCGGACATGCCAACCCCACGGTAATCAAGGCACTCAAGGCAGCCATTGAAAATGGAACGAGCTTTGGAGCGCCGACTCCCCTGGAAATTGATCTTGCCGAGATGGTCATCAAGGCCTATCCCTCCATGGAGAAGCTGAGGATGGTGAACTCCGGGACAGAGGCGACAATGAGCGCCATCAGGGTTGCCCGCGGATTCACCGGCAGGGACAAGATCATCAAGTTTGAAGGCTGTTATCACGGTCACGCCGACGGACTTCTGGTGAAGGCCGGTTCGGGAGCCGCAACCTTCGGTGTCCCCGACAGCCCCGGCGTTCCCAAGTCCTACGCGAAGAATACAATTACTGTCCCCTACAACGACGCCAAGGCCTTCAAGGCTGTGCTGGCCAAGGAAGGGAAGAATATCGCCTGCGTCATCGTTGAGCCGGTGGTGGGAAATATCGGATGTGTCCTGCCGAAGCCCGGTTTCCTTGAGACGCTGAGAAAAGAGACAGAGAAACACGGGATCGTCCTGATCTTCGACGAGGTTATGACAGGCTTCAGGGTTTCCTTTGGCGGCGCACAGGCGCGGTTCGGGATCAAGCCCGACATGACCTGTCTCGGCAAGGTCATCGGGGGCGGCCTCCCTGTGGGCGCCTATGGAGGCAGGGGAGAGATCATGGCGAAGGTGTCTCCTGAAGGGCCTGTCTATCAGGCCGGGACGCTTTCCGGAAATCCCCTGGCTATGACTGCCGGAATCGAGACCTTGAAGATCCTCTCCCGTAAAGGGACTTATGAAAAGCTGGAGGGGAGCATGCAGCAGCTGGAAGCAGGACTTGTTGATGCTGCGAAGAAGGCAGGGGTAAAGACCCGTTTTTACAGGGCAGGAACCATGTTCTGTACGTACTTTACGGACAAGGATGTGTTTGATTACACAACGGCAAAGATGGCTGATGCAGAAAAGTTTTCCCGCTTTTTCTGGGGTATGCTTGACAGAGGGGTAAATCTTGCACCGTCTCAGTTCGAGGCAGGTTTCATCTCAACTGCACACTCAGACAGAGACATCGAAAAGACCATCAAGGCCGCATATGAGTCACTCAAGGCCTTATAGGCAGATCTTCACAGTTCAGAGAAAGGAGGCAAGATGAGCCACGCATGGAGACCGCTGTTTTTGGTGCTGATTCTTGTCGGTGTTGTCCTTATCGCACGCGCTATTATTGTGCCCAAGGACTTCATGGCAAAGAACGGCGACTACAAGTATCAATGGCACAGGGTAGGGAATGAGGAGGACTGGAAGAACTTCCCGGTGAAGTACAAGGGGAGGGACTTCTGCGGACAGTGTCATGCCGCACAACTCGGACTGGTGACGGCATCAAAGCATGCCATGGTTCAGTGTGAAAACTGTCACGTCATGGCCGACGAGAGGAAGGCAACCCATCTCGTTGACCTGAAAGAGTCATTCCAGTATCCCCTGAAGATCAGTATTGACAGGACCCGTGACCTCTGTCTCAGGTGTCACGCAAAGCTGACCTACAGACCCGCTGTTTACGCGCAACTTT
>JBAZFD010000058.1:0-9145 GCA_041653575.1 Thermodesulfovibrionales bacterium | reverse complement strand
TGATAATGATGATCATGGAGATATGCCGGGGCAGTATCGGGTGCGTGGAGAGCTGGGTGAAGATCACCGCAGGCAGGGCTGCCTCTGTCAGCAACCGGGCAAAAACAGAGCCGTGCTCCTCTTTCACCACGCCGTAATGTTTCAGCAAAAGGCAGAGGCCGACCACAGAAGCAAAGGCTGCGACTGTCTCGACAACCCTGATGTCCACCGCGGCATTCAGCATATGCAGGTCATCCTGAAAAGGGCAGGAGGGGAAGCAGGAATGAGCGACATTGCTCCCTTTTCGTTGCGGGTGTTGGCGAAATGGAGCGGTCCGCAGCCGCAACTGTCTGAGCCCGCAGGGTGAGTTTTGCGGGTGCAGCGCAATGAGTCTACAGCCGCAGAAAAGCGAGCTCCCAAGCTAATTTCTGCTTCCCCTCCTGCCCTTTTCAGGGTCATTCCTTTCTTCCTGCCTGGCTGCGGATGAGGGATTTGATTTCCTCCACTGTCTTTCCTGTTCCCATCCGCAGCGGCTTGCCCTCCTGCAAAGGCCAGAGCCCCTGGATACCGTTCACCAGACTCAGGCCGCCTGACTCCCCTTTCCTGACAAAAAGCAGCACCTGCGTACCGGGATAGGGAAACTCGACGTTGTCCTCGATCCAGTGTTCAGCCGTAATAGTCCTGAAGAACATGAGCCTGTCAATCGGCCAGTCCCCCTTGAGTGACTCCGTAACGATGATCTCATTCCTGAGATACCGCATTCCCGCGCTTTTTGGACGCTGGGTTGTGTCCACCTCAATCTTCCGCACCTCTCCTATGACGATGTAATCGGACTTGCTCACCAGCTCCGCAACAGGAAGCGTTCTGATCATCGAATATACCCCAGCGGACATACCCAGAAGGCAGACAAAAAACAGAATGGAAATAGCGTATTTCTTGCTCATAGATACCTCCATCAGAAGACAGTTCAATCAGATTCCGAGCTTTCTCCCTACAAAACCGAGAACCGCAAGCCAGAAGACCAGCCCTACCAGGGCACTGAGATCTGTGAGGACCCAAAACCGTGTCGGTTTCTCCGCGGCATAAGAATCCCAACGGGGCTTTTTCCGTCCCAGTGTCAGGATGAACAAGACAATTTCTCCGGTGTAAAAGAGGAATATCTCTACGATCAGCCTGAACAAAAAGCGGCCAACAGCTCCAAGAACAACCCTGATGCCGCCTTCAACCATGTCGTCAATCATTATCTAACCGCCATCGCGAATTGGATCTCCTTGTGCTGCTGCTTGTATGCCTCTCATGCACGGCATCCTCAGTGCATTGCGAAGTCACAACATGGCTTATCTGCAGAACTCATTTCAATTATCATCCTGTGATATGCTTAAATTCTTACAGGCGTTGGTCAGAAGCTTATCAACTTTCTTATCTATAAAATATTTGAGTTCTTCCTTTTTCGCAGCAGATGTCTCAGGGCTTTTCATGAGGTTCAACAGATATCCCCTTGTGTCGAGATAGTATTTCAAATAGATATCCTTGTCGAAATTGCAAAAATCGGGATTATTCCTGTATTTCCCTGTAACAATCTGATGGGCCAATATGCTCCCTGAGGCAAGCTGAAACCTTTTGTTGCGTTCTATCGGTCTATTGGGATCTCTATCAGCTTTTTTTACGATCTCCGGATATTTCTCTGCGTAGAGTTTTTCGAGGTTTACAAGCCAATGAAAGAGCTTTTGATTCCTCTCGGCAATCACCTCATCCTTCCACAAAACAGGCCAATCAAACTCCCTGGCCTCCCAATCAATATGGAAAAGGGGCTGGTTTACAAAATACAGTTGAGCAATATTACCCAAAGCAGCGTATCTCATTTCAATAAATATAGGGTCTTTGATCTCTTTTGTTCCGATCCCCTCAAGCACAGGCCACATCTCATCAAGTATCTGTCGCACCTCATCGTTCGAATATGCTTCGTTACGATTCAGCACAGTCCCTTTTGCAGTCCATACGATATACCCCCACCTGAACACATACCAGTACATCTCCTTTTCCCCATCCGTATCAGGGATGTACCTCATCGCTTCTTCCACGTAGTGGTCGGTCAAGCTTTTTATGGGTCGCATGATGAGGCTTTTCTCATTGATCCCTGGGATGCTAGTCAGGAATCGTCCATATAAGAGACCGAAGTTTGCCTTTATCAGGGACTTCTTTGCCTCCGGATAGGGATGGCCTGCCCACCTCGCCGACTCTCGCTGATAGGCAACCAGGTGGATTCCCACGATAATGACAATTAGATTGAGAAGAATAATCTTCCAAAGCCGTCCTTTCCTGCTCCACTGCTGACTGGCGTTGTCAGGCATTAAACCTCCCTTCGTGCTTCAAAAAATGGGGACTATCATAGGATTATAGCAGCAGACTGCGGAGATATTGCCTACCACAGGGCAAACTCACTATAGAGCTCACGAAACTCTTGTGTGTTATTCCCCCTTAGGAAAGGGGGATGAAGGGGGTTGTGTCCGTTCCAAAGGCAGGAAAACAACCCCCTGACCCCCTTTTTTAAGGGGAATTCGTCCTCTGTTGCTCTACCCCACCTTGTGCAGTCTCATGATGTTTGGTTTGCCCAGGAAAGGGGAACTGGCTATGAAGACGATGCTGTCTCCTTTTTTTACGATTTTATCGCCGATGAGGGCGTTTTCGATCTCGGCCATGAAACCGGCCTCAGCCACGCCGGAGCTTTCGGGGCCTATGAGCATTCCCCTTGAGCCCCACAAAAGGGAGAGCCTGCGGCAGACCTTTTCGTCCGGGGTGAAGGCGATAATGGGGACCGAAGGCCTGAGCTTGGAGAGGAGTCCGGCGGTGAATCCTGAATGGGTGAAGACAACGATTGCCTTTGCGCCGATATCATGGGCAGCGCGGGAGCCGCTGTCTGCTACGGCCTCGGGGAAGGTATTGCCGATCTCAAGGGAAGAGACGATCCGCTGCGGCAGGCCCTCTTCTGTGTACCTGATGATCCTGTCCATCATCCTCACCGCCTCAACAGGATACCTGCCTGAGGCGGTCTCGGCTGAGAGCATCACCGCGTCGGTGCCGTCGAGGACCGCATTTGCCACGTCCGTTGCCTCGGCCCGCGTGGGCCGGGAGTGTTCTGTCATGGACTCAAGCATCTGGGTGGCGGTGATCACCAGCTTCCCCTTTTTGTTGGCGAGATCGATGAGCCTCTTCTGGATCACCGGCACCTCCTCAGGCGGCATCTCAACGCCCAGGTCTCCCCTGGCCACCATGATCCCCTCCACCCTGTCCATGATTTCTTCAATGTTCTTCAGGGCCTCGGGCTTTTCTATCTTGGCGATGATGGGAGGCAGGGCCATACCTTTTCGCTTTGCCCATCTCCGCACAAGCTCTATGTCTTCCAGAGTCCTGACAAAGGAAAGGGCGAGGTAATCAATACCGAGGGAGAGGCCGAGCTCAAGGTCTTTCTTGTCCTTTTCGGTGAGGCCGGGAAGGGTTGTGCGCGAGTGGGGGAGATTCACCCCCTTGCGGGGGCTCAGTTCCCCGCCTTCGAGGACCTCAGCCTTCAGGGCATCCTTTGTCTTGCCTGTTATATGGAGCTTGATGAGCCCGTCATCGATGAGGATGGAGTCGCCTTCTTTTACGTCCCTGAGAAGGGCGGGATATGAGATGAAGAGCCTGCCTTTTTCCGAGATTTCATGACCGGGATAGAGGAGCAGTTTTTCGCCTCCATGAAGGGAGAGGAGGCCGTCCCGCAGATCGCCGATCCTGATCTTTATTCCCTGGAGGTCCTGGAGGATGGAGACGGGCCGTTTCTGCTTCGCTGCTTCTGTCCTGACAAGGGAGAAGGCCTGTTGGTGGGTTGCATGGTCGCCGTGGGAAAAATTCAGGCGGGCCACATCCATGCCGCCTGAGATAAGCTCCCTGATGACCTTTCCGGTCTGTGAGGCCGGACCGATGGTGCAGACGATCTTCGCCTTTCTCATTGAGCTGAGATAAGGCTTCAACACACAGCTACATATTCAGCAAAAGACTGAGATTCAGGAATGGGCAGGTTGTCCTCCAAAAGACCATGGACATGTATCTCAATGGCCTCGTGCATATTCCTTTCAGCCTCTTCCCTGGTGTCCCCTGTGGCGACACATCCCGGAAGATCGGGGGAGTATGCTGAATAGTTGCTCTCTGCCTTTTCGATGACAATAAGGAATCTGTACATCCTATGATACCTCCTTCAGCTTCGCCTGCTTCATTATACTGTTGAGAGTGCCGGGTGCTATATCGTCGTTGGGATGCCCGGCAATGGTCACTCTCCCCGGCGTGACAGGATGTTTGTACTGCCGGTGACTCCCTTTTGTCACAACAAGATACCACCCTTCAGATTCTATCAGCCTTATAATATCACGTACCTTCACTGGCCTCTCAAGAAACCCTGCCAGTCACAATGCCCATAGCCTGCTTGTGTATCTGTACATGTCTCTGCCAGTCATCGCCCTTCTGTTTGAAATCTGAGCGGTAGTGGCCTCCCACGCTCCCCTTTCTCTGGAGCGCCGCCTCTGTAATAAGGGTTCCGACGGTGAGCATATTCCTCAGCTCAATCCCCGCCCGTGTGAGCAGGCTTGTCTCCATGAGGGGCTTCCATTCATCAAGACTCGCCTTTGCAAGGCCCAAGGACTCGCCGCACCTGATGATCCCCACCCTCTCCCACATCACCCTCCTGAGAGAGCTCCTGACCTCTTCGAGATCAAAACCTGAAGACACAGGCGGTTCAAATTCCTTGCTGAAAGCCGGAAGCTGACTGCTGACCGCTGCCGACTGCGCAGCTGCTCTCCCTGCCCTGTAGCCGTAGACAAGCCCTTCCAGGAGGCTGTTGCTTGCCAGCCTGTTTGCGCCGTGGACGCCCGTGCAGGCCACCTCACCGGCTGCATAGAGACCTGCGAGGGATGTTGCGCCCTCAAGGTCCGTCTTCACCCCGCCCATCATGTAATGGGCAGCAGGGGAGACAGGGACCCTTTCGCTGGTGATATCTATCCCGTACCGGAGGCAGGTGGCATAAATGCGGGGGAAACGCTTTTTTATAAAACCGGCTTCCCTGTGGGTGAGGTCAAGAAAGACATGGCTGCTCGTGGTCTTTACCATCTCTGAGATGATAGCCCTTGAGACCACATCCCTCGGCGCCAGCTCTCCATCAGGGTGATATCCCTTCATGAAAGGCTCGCCGAGGATGTTCCTCAGGACCGCGCCCTCCCCTCTCATCGCTTCGCTGAGGAGGAATTGGGGGGCCTGGGGGGAAAAGAGGGCTGTGGGATGGAACTGGACGAACTCCATGTCCTCCAGCACGGCCCCTGCCCTGTACGCCATGGCCATGCCGTCGCCTGTTGCCACCTGGGGGTTGGTAGTGCGGGAAAAAACCTGGCCGGAACCGCCTGTGGCAAGGATAGTTGCCCTGGCAGAAACCGCTACAAGCTCCTTGTCGGAGAGGACATAGGCCCCCCTGCATTGCCCTTCATGGATAATGAGGTCAAGGGCGGAGCAGAACTGGATCTTCTTCACTGAGGGGAAAGTCCGGACCTTGCTGATAAGGGCCCTCTCCAATTCCTTGCCTGTGGAGTCGCCCCCTGCATGGAGTATCCGCCTCCTTGAATGGGCAGCCTCCATGGTAAAGGCCAGCTTCGAACCTTCTTTGTCGAACTCAGCCCCCCACTCGATAAGCTCCAGTATCCTGGCAGGTCCCTCCTCAACAAGGACCCGCACCGCATCTTCCCGGCAGAGTCCGTCACCTGCCTTGATGGTGTCCTCAAAGTGAATACCCACCTCGTCCTCATCGCTCAGCACTACCGCCACGCCTCCCTGGGCGTACTCTGTGCTGCTCTCTGTGGGTATGTCCTTGGTGACCAGCAGCACCTCACCCTCGCGGGCGAGCTCGACGGCAGCCCTGAGCCCGGCCACACCGCTGCCGATGATGAGGAAGTCAGTCTCTATAACCCGCATACGATCTGGCCCAGCCTTTCTGTAAGTATCCTGTTGATGCTGTAATCGACACTGCAATCAATAATGGAGGGAACCGTATTTTTCAGGGCCTCCTGTATTGTCGCCTGAAGCCGGTCTCCGTGGTCCACCCTGTATCCTTTGCAGCCGAAGGACTCGGCGAGCCGCACGAAATCAGGGTTGCCGAGATCCACCAGGAAATTCCTCCTGTACCTCGCCTCCTCTTTCCAGCGGATCAGGCCGTAACCGTTGTCATTGAAGATGAGTACCACAATGGCTGCCCGGTTCCTCACCGCAGTCTCTATTTCGCCGACGGACATGAGGAAACCGCCGTCCCCTGTGGCTGCTATGACATTTCTTTCGGGGTTCCGGAGCTTTGCAGCAACAGCTCCTGGAATGGCAAACCCCATGGAGGCAAGGCCGTTGGATATCAAAACGGTGTCCGGCTCGTATGCCTCATAGAACCTGCTGATCCATATCTTGTGGGCGCCTACATCGCTCACCAGGATGTCATCCCTGTTGAGGCAGGCCCTCATCTCCATCACAACCCTCAGGGGATTCACCCCGGCTCCTGCCCCTTTGTGATGGAGGATCGCATCCCTTGTCTCGCGCAGATCCCTTTTCAGGGCGATGCAGTAGGAAGGGTCCTTCGGAGACTCAAAGAGATCTGCCATGAGTCGGAGGGTCATCCCGATATCCCCCACCAGCTCAAAGGCGGAATAGGCGGCGTCCACCTCCGCAGGGGTGGTGTCGATATGGATGATCTTCTTGTCATAATTCCAGTACCGGGGGCTGAACTCCACATGGTCATATCCCACAGCGATGATCAGGTCTGCCCTGTCAATGCCGCACTGGACATAGTCCCTGGACTGAAGACCTATAGTGGAGATGAAAAGCTCATCGTCAGCCGGGACGGCTCCCAGCCCCATGAAGGTGTTGATGACAGCTATCCCGGCCTTCCGGGCGAAACCGAGGAGTTCCCCGGCAGCCCTGTTCCTGAGCACCCCGTTGCCTGCAAGGATCAGAGGCATGGAGGCCTCACGGATAAGCTCCACCGCCTTTCTGATCTCCTTCTCAGGGGGAATGGGATAGGAGGCTTCGGCAGGATTCAGGGGCTCTCCGTCAACCTCGGCAGCAGCCATGTCTTCAGGAACCTCTATATGGACAGGCCCCTTTTTCTCCCAGACCGCTTTTTTGAAGGCCTTACGCACTACCTCGGGGATGGTGACAGGTGACTCCACCCTGGTGTTCCATTTAGTGATGGGCCTGAGCATGGAGAGGATATCAATGTACTGGTGCGACTCCTTGTGCATCCTCCGGGCAGAGGCTTGGGCAGTGACGGCGAGGAGGGGGGCGAAGTCGAGATAGGCGTCGGCTATCCCTGTCACCAGGTTTGTTGCCCCCGGACCCAGTGTGGAGAGACAGACTCCTGGTGAACCGGTGAGCCTTCCCAGGGCATTGGCCATGAAGGCAGCGCCCCTCTCGTCCCGTGTGATCACCGGTCTGATCCGGGTGGAGGAAAGGGCATCGAGTATTTCCAGGTTCTCTTCACCGGGAAGACCGAAAAGGAGGTCCACACCCTCATTCTCCAGGCATTTGACAAAAAGCTCCGCTCCGTTCATCTGATGATTTTAACACAAAACCCCGGCAGCCTTTGCTTTTCACGCATTCTTCCCCGCTCCTCACGCCTTATGCCTCACCATGCTGCGCTTCCCAGAATCCACCATCAACTTTGTGCGGGGATGTATTTGAACGGTTTCAGCGGGCCATCTTGCCTCGCCGGAACGGTGAGGCGGCCCGGTGCCTCGGAGCGAAGCGAGAATGAGTGAAAATGCGTCCCCGCACAAACACCGATTTTTTTTGATGGTGGATTTTGGCTTCATGCCGGTCTTGACTCTCCAGGGAGGCATCCCATACAATCATGAAAACTGAGACAGAGGAGGTTTTTGCAGATGAGCGAGAAGGAGACAGAGAGGCTGGAGGAATCGCTTCAGGGATACAAGGAAAAAATCGTCCCCATCACAAAAGGGACCCTCACCTGGGACAGGGATCTCATTTTCACCGGAAGGACCAATGAAGGGTATGAGATAGAGTTCGACGCCCATGTCCAGTGGGGATGCAAGCCCACAGACGGCCTGCTCCTGAGCCTGGCCGGGTGCATGGGCATAGACATGCTGATGTTCCTCCAGAAGATGAAGGCGCAGATTGCAAACTTCAAGATAGAGATTATCGGCGAGAGGAACCCCACTCCTCCCCAGTATTTCACCTCTGTGGAGATGATCCTCCACATCGCAGGGAAAAACCTGGATGAGAAAAAGGTGGACAGGGCTGCCAGGCTCTCCCATGAGAAATACTGCTCTGTCTACAACTCCCTGAGAAAGGACATGGAGGTAAAGATCAGGTACATCCTCACCGAGGCCGAGCCCTCAACAGAGGTGTCCGATTAGAGAGGACAGAGCACAGAAGACAGAAGACAGAGATGGCATCATCGTCTCTACCCTGATGGAGGCCGGCCTCCTCCTTGACTGTATGACGGGAAAGGAGGAGGTCCTGGTACAGGGGAAGTCCTTTTTCACCGGAAGGCTCTCAGGCCGGGCCTTTGTCCTCTCCATCTGCGGCGTCGGAAAGACAAATGCAGCCCATGGGACAACCCTGCTCATAGAAAGGTTCAGGCCGTCGCAGATCATATCCATAGGCGTTGCAGGGGCCTACCCCTCCTCTGGCCTGGAGATAGGCGATATCGCTCTGGCTGAACAAGAAGTCCACGGTGATGAAGGGCTCCTCCTGGGGGAATCATTCAGAGGCATGGATGCCCTCGGGCTTCCCCTTGTTAGGGTGGAGGGAAAGGAATTCTACAACCGATTCCCCCTCTCCATTCCGCCGGCCCTTGAGGCTGTCCGGAAAGGGGTCTTTATCACCGTCTCCTCCTGCACCGGAACCATCAAAAGGGGAAAGGAGATGGAGGAGCTTTTTCAAGGGATCTGTGAAAACATGGAGGGTGCAGCTGTTGCCCAGATCTGCACCCTCTCAGGAATCCCCTGCACAGAGATCAGGGGGATAAGCAATCTCATAGAAGACAGGGACGGCTCCCCCCTGAACAAAAAAGATCTTATACTGGCCTCAGAGAAGGTCCAGGAGTTTCTCTTACGCCTTATAGAGGGCCATCACATCTTCCCGCCTG
>JBAZFD010000057.1:2363-9206 GCA_041653575.1 Thermodesulfovibrionales bacterium | reverse complement strand
TCTTCTGGTCGAGCTGGAGCTCAATCCCCTTTGACTCGGCCTCTCCGATGTTTCTGAACTGCTGCTTCAGGGGCGTGCCGTAGTCCACGATCTGGACGCCTATCTTGTCCTGCCAGAGGGTGTAGAAAAAGGTCAGCGCCAGATCAAGGCCTGAAAGGGGGCTTGTCTTTATCCCCATGTCGGCAGTGAGGGACCTCTGGGGCTTCAGCTCAGGATTGGCGAGGAACTCTGTTGCAGGGCCTATGTCGGAGTAGTAGAGCTGGTCAGTGGAAGGGGGGATGAAGCCTGTCCCCGCAGAGGCATTGAGGCTCGTCGTCTCTGAGACCTTCCAGGAAAGGCCGAGCTTCGGATTGAAGGAACCCTTTGTGACCGTCGGCCCCTTGATCTCTGTCACAGCCGAGAAGGGGTTGAAGATGGTTGTGTCCAGGTACCAATAAAGGTCATACCTGGCGCTGACGCCAAGGGTGAGATCCTGAAGCAGAGAGATATCTGAGAGGAGAAAGAGAGCGCCGTTCGCCATCGTTGCGTCAAGGCTGAACTGTTCCTCACCTGTGCTGAAGTCCCTGATCCTGTAGGAATCAACGCTCAGGCCGTAGTGGGCGCCTATTCTCAGGGGATTCTCCCACTGCTTTATCACAGCCACCAACTCTGTGTCGTACCTGTCATTGTCGCTGAAGATAAACCTGTCAGGCGCGAGGCCTGCTGCGTCAGTCCCTGTGCCCCTGTCCCTCAGCCCCTTGTCCCGCGTCCTCTCATACCCTATGGTGAGCTCCAGGTCAAGGGAAGGCGATGGCTTCGCTGTGAACTGGAGGTTTGCGGAGAAGGTGTCGAACTGCTCCTGCCAGTTCGGGCGTCCGTAGGAGATCCAGGAGTGTATCCCTTTCAGCCTGAGGCTTCCATCCCAAATCCCCCGCTGATACCCGATCTTCACGTCAACAGTCTCCCTCTCAGACCTCTCGTCATCAACAGTGATCTGGTAGGGATAGGGTGATTGCGTCACCCTTTTGTACCCGTCCACGAGGCTGTACTCACCCATGAGGTTGAGGCTGAACGCACCTCTCCCCCCTGAGGCAGTGGCCCTGGTGTACCTGCTGTTGGATGAGGTGTACCCCTGGATGAGGCTGAGGCTGCTCTCCCTGCCTGTCTTTTTTGTGGTCACAACAATAGCGCCGCCCATGCCGTCTGCGCCGAAACGGGCAGAGGCAGCCCCCCTGATGATCTCTATCCTCTCCACCTGCTCAGGCTTCACCTGCTTCATCCCCGACAGGGTTGAGGGAATGCCGTCTATGACAATGACCACCCCGACCACCCCCCTCATGGTGATGGTTCCGCCGCTGTCGTCCAGCCCCACCCTTGACCTGAGCAGCTCAGCGATGTCTGCGGGCTTCTCCCTGACTATGTCCTCTGCTGTGATGATACTCCTGTTTGTGTCGTCACCGGCCTCTCCAAAGGCGACAAAATGGAAGAGGACAAAAACAATTAAAAACAAAGACCTTATGACCATTACCATAGAAAGTCCCTTAACCTCCTCCTGAAAACCCAGTCAGCAAGGGGGATGAGCAGGAGGGTGGTAACGAAAAGGCCTGTGATGATCAAGGCTGAATCCATATGCTCCATCCTGGGGTTGTAGGCTGCCCGCATCCCCTCGCTGATGTAGGTCGTGGGCAGGAGGAGCGCCAGGTAACTGAAAGGCGGCCTGAGCATGGAATAGGAATAAAAGGTGCAGCCGAAGAAGGTCATGGGCATGAGAAGAAAGGAGAAGAGCTCCTGCCCCTTGTCAGGCCTCTGGGGAAAGAGGAGGATGACCATGATGAGAAGGGAGAAGAAAAGGGAGCCCACAGCGGCCATGCAGAGGGAGAGAAAGATGCTCGCTGGCGCGATGCCGAGGATCAGCCATACCAGGATGCCGACGATGCTCCCGCTGCCGAGGCCGTAGAGGAGGCCGCTCGTCACCTTTGCCAGCATGATGCTCCTCAGGCTCACAGGCGCAAGGAGCCAAGCCTCGATGGTCCTGAAATAGTACCCCGATATGATGGAGCCGCCTACTGTCACAAAAGGTCCTGTCATGACTGATATGGCGATGATGCCTGGGGCCATCACCTCGGGGTAGCTCACCCCTTTTGAAGGGAGCATCCCCCCGACAACGTAGCCGAAGACAAAGATGTAGACAGCGGGCTGGAGGAGGAGCCTCACGAGGGTGAGCCTCAGGGACTTCATGTCCGCCATGATGTCCCTCTGGAGCATGGCAATGAGGAAGCTCACTCCACGCCCCCCTTTCCTGCATAGATATGAAAGAGCTCCTCCATCCCTGCCTCACAATCACCTACCCTCTCCCTCAGCTCCTCGGTCCTCCCTATTGCCATAAGCCTCCCCTTCTGAATGATCCCTATCCTGTCACAGAGCCTCTCCGCCTCATCCATGTAGTGGGTGGAGAGAAAGACCGTCTTTCCTGCGTCCCTGAACTCCCTGATCCTCTGCCAGATGACGGACCTCACCTCGGGGTCGAGGCCTGATGTGGGCTCATCCATGATGAGGAGCTCAGGCCCTGTGAGAAAGGCCTTTGCGAGCATCACCTTCCTCTTTGTGCCTCCTGAGAGGTGGAGGATCAGCTCCCCTGCCTTTTCCCCGAGTCCCAGTGTCTCCATCCAGGCCTCCACCCTATCCCTGTAGGAGTCCTTTTTCATCCCTGCATACCGGCAGTGGAAGAGGAGGTTCTGCCGCACATCAAGGGATATATCGAGGTTGTTTTCCTGGGGTATCACCCCTATCCTCCGCTTGATCTCCACGCTGCTGCTCTGTGTGTCATACCCAAGGACAGACACCCTCCCGGTCGTAGGCCTCATGAGGGTGGTCAGCGCCTTTATGATCGTGCTCTTCCCCGCTCCGTTCACCCCGAGGAGGCCGAATATCTCCCCCCTGGATACGGAAAGGGAGAGGCAGTCAACCGCTTTCGTGCCGTTGGGGTAGCAGCAGCAGAGGTCTTCTATGGTAATTGCCTCAGACACCGAGGAACCGCCTGATTCGTGCCTTCTTTGTCTCATCCCCGATTGCCCTTTTTACCTCCGGCATCAGGCTGTCCATAATCCCCCTCATCATGGCGCAGTGCCCGGCAGAGGAGGTTTGTATATCGCCGCATGACACAAGGGATGCGGCGTGACACTCGCCGCCGCAGATATGCCTGATCTCACAGACACTGCACCATCGCCTGGAATCAACGGTATTCCCCTTCAGCCGCTCCTGCACCTGAAAATACGCCTCTCCGGGAAAGTCCCTGTCATGGACATTTCCCATGAAAAACTCCTCAGCCCCTATAAAATGGTCGCAGGGGTAGACATCCCCATCGGCTGCCACAGCCACAATCCCTTCACCGGCAACACAGGGGCTGACCCTCTTTTCCCCCAGGAAGAGATGCAGGAGGAGCTTATAGAGGTGCTCCGCTATGACAGGCTCCTCTCCCTGAAAGATCCTCTCCAGAGAGGAGAGGTAGAGGTTGCTGAAACCATCGCTGAGCAGCCTGAGGCTGTGAGGCTCCCAGTCCCTTCCCATTACAGGGCTCAACCTCAGGGATTGAGGACCGAGCCTGTGGAGGTAGGTGGCAGTATCTTCCAGGCAGGCAGCGGCCTCTTCTGTCACTGTCCCTCTTATCCCGAAAGGGATGGCTGCATCCCTGAGCTTTTTTATCCCCTCTGTGACGGCATGGTGCGTGCTGGCGCTGCTGTTTCTGAACCTCCTCTGGCTGTCGTTCACCAGGGAATTGCCGTCGAGGCTTACGGCGATATGGGGGATCTCCCTGAGAAGGGGGACGTTCTCATCAGTGATGAGGGTGCCGTTGGTGGTGATGGAAAAGGAGAGATCTATCCCCTTCTCCTTCAACCCCTTACCGAAGGCAATGGTCTCCTCCATGAGACCCTGGTTCAGTAAGGGCTCGCCTCCGAAAAAGGAAATGACGCCCCTCCCTTCTGTAAGGGGCAGGAGCCTTTCCATCGCCTTTTTCATGGTTTCACTGTCCATGAGGAGCTTGCCCCTGCCGAAATCCCCTCCCTTTGCATAGCAGTAACCGCAGGAGAGATTGCAGCCCTGGGATACAACAAGGTAGATGTTCCGCAGCCTACCCATGGACTGCCGCCTTCGGAGAGGCTATGGCCTCACGCATCTTTTTATAGAGCCTCTCCCTCCCTGAGGGATCAGCCATCAACCGCATGAACTCGGCAATCACCGTCTCGGCAGCCTTTGTGAAAAGGGCGCAGTGTCTCGGGTCAGGCAAAGAAATGCTCCCCCTGTTCTCATAGGCATGGGCATAACAGGAGCCTCCGCAGAGGTACCTCGCCCAGCAGTCCCTGCATTCCTCCAGGTCATCCACATTCAGGCATGAGAAGGCCTCCCTGACCTGATTGAAGGCATCGCTCTCCTCATCAAAGACACTGCCCATGCGAAACTTCTCTGTACCCACAAGCCCGTGGCAGGCGTAGACAGAGCCGTCGGCAGTCACCGCCACGTCATGGCCTGCATTGCAGTGCCTCAGGAGCCTCCGCTTTGTGAGGAGGTTGGCGATGATGGTAAAGGTCTGCTCAGTCCATCTGCCTTTTCTTTCCTCAATATCCATGAAGTCACGCCTGATGAGGCCCGCATACCTCTCCACAAAATCCATGTACTTCTCGTCACTGATGAAGGCTTGATTGCCCGGCCTGACATTGACCGGCGTGAGGATGGCAACCTCCACGCCAAGTCCTTCCAGGTGAGCAAGAGAGGACTCAAATGAATGAACAGCGCCTCCTGCAAGGGTCCCCTTTATAGTTACCCTGACTCCTGCATCCTTCAGCCTCCTGATGTTCTCCAAAGCCCTTTCATAGACACTGCCACCCTCTGCGCCCTTATACCGCCTGTGGAGGTCGTTCACCTCCCCTGGGCCATCGAGGCTCACCGTCACTGAAAAAGAGTGGGCCGCCATGAATCCTGTCATCTCCTCGTCGAGGATCGTCCCGTTTGTGGTGATGCCGTAGGTGATCTCTATACCTCTCTCTTTTTTGAGCGCCTCCCCAATCTCCACTGCCCTTTTGATGACAGGGAAGTTGAGGAGCGGCTCTCCCCCGTAAAATCCGACTGAGTAGATCCCTCCCGGCCTCGTGAAGAACCTCCTGAAAGTCGTCTCCGCCACTGCTTCAGGCATCATCATGGCCGGGTTCACTGAACGGCCCCCCTGGTTGTAGCAATAGGAGCAGGAGAGGTTGCAGTCATGTGCCATGTAGAGGCAGAGGGTTGTGGTCTCAGGGGCCTGGGCCTTCCTCTCCGGCTTCACCGTCTCCCGTCCTTCAGCAAGGAGCCGTCCGATCGGCTCTGGTATCGGACCTTCCCCCGCGAGGGCCTTTGTTACAGCCAGTCCCTGTTCCTTCGGCAGGGTATAGAGCCTGTAAGTCTCAGGAAAAAAGAGGAGGTCCTCCCCCTCTCCTTCTATGAGGTGGAGATCACGGGACATAAGAGGCCTCCATGGACCTGCTGCCGTGTCTGTGAGAAACCGCCTTTTTCAGCCTCTCCATGATCGCATCTTTCTGTTCAGGGGCTTCCATCACCCGTGCAATATCAGGGATGATCTCCTCGATGCTGGTCTTGATGGAGAGGCAGTGCCGAGCCACAGGGGGATTGATCGAGCCGTGCTCTGAATGGGAGTACTTTGCGCAGGAGCCTCCGCAGAGGTACCTGGCCCAGCAGTCCCTGCACCCATCCCTGTTGTCCACGGTGGAATCAATGAACCGCCGGCGGATCTCCCTGTACTGTGCGGTCTGCTTCAGGCCCGGATCTGAGACATTCCCCATCCTGAACTCGTCAACTCCCACAAACCGGTGGCAGGGGTAGACATCGCCCCCTGCTGTGACGGCAAGGAGGTTCGTGCCTGCGTTGCAGTGGTAGAGGCTGTGGCTCTTGGAGATGAAATGGAAAAGGATGTAGAAGGGGTATTCAATGGCAACAGGCTGGCCCCCATCGATGAAGCTCCTCAGCCCCTTCCTGTTCACCAGGAGGGTCTGATCAATGAACTCCCTGTACTGGTGATCGTCGAGGTAGAGGGGACTATCCTTAGGCGCATCCACATTCACCACCCCCACGCCGCCGGGACCGAAGGAGGAGAGGTGATCGAAGATCTCCTGCACCCTGTCGCATCCCCGGCTCGTGACGATCGTCCTGAAGGCCCAGTTGAACCTCCCGTCCCTGGTGTATTTCCTGATGTTCTCCTCAGCCCTGTCATAGACGCTGAATCCGGCCTTGCTCTTTCGTTGGCCGTCGTTTATCTCCCTGGGACCGTCGAGGCTGAAGGTCACATCATCTATCTCATTCCTGAAGAACTCCTCCATCTCCTCAGAGTAAATGGTGCCGTTGGTGACAATGCCGAGGGATATGTCCGCCTTCCCTGACTGCCTGTACTCCTCTGACAGCGCAGCCGTCTCTTTCATCATCCCTGGGTTCAGCAGCGGCTCGCCGCCGAAGAAGGTGATGAAAGATCTCTCTCCGTTGTTGTCAAAAAAGGTCTCAAAGGCCTTCCTGAGGGTATCGCTGCCCATGGTCCCTTTCTGCCCGTATTCTCCTTCGTCTCCGTAACAATAGGCGCACCGCAGGTTGCATTCCTGGGATATGAAGAGGTAGAGCCCCATCACCCTTTCCGATATGTCTCCAGGTCCCCTCAGGAGCCTTGCAGGAGGGGCGTTGAGGCAGTGTCTCTCCATAAAGGTCTGGGCCTCTGCCCACCGCTCCTCTTCAAAGGGGGCGGTCAGCATCTCCCCCTCCTCAACCTTCTTCAGGACGCCATAGGTCTCCCTGTCTATCCTGAAGAGGGAGACAGGACGGGTGAGAAAG
>JBAZFD010000057.1:0-2353 GCA_041653575.1 Thermodesulfovibrionales bacterium | reverse complement strand
AAGAGGAACTGCTCTCCATTCTTCTGAAATGTATGGAAATCTCTCCTTGCAATCATTTCTTCACCCCTTGTATCATGTTGTTTATGCCCGGCCACCGGTTTTTGTGCTCTCTGTTACATCCTGTTACAGCTGTTAATTGCGCTTAAACCCTCGGTCCGCAGCCGCACATACGGCCTCCCTGGGTGCCGCAGCAGGCGCAGAGTGTCATCTCGTCAAAAGCCTCGTTGCATCCCTGGAGGGACTCAAAATGCACTTCCCTTATCTCCATCGGTATCACCTCCCTTCTCTTTCAGATTCCAGTGGCCGGGCAAAATGTGAGGGGGGCAAGCCCCTCACAACCTTATTTACTGTCTCTGTCTGCGAATAGAATACTCTTCAATTTGTCAGTCACTCCCCGACTTGATCGGGGCTTACCATGACAATGCTGTCACCCTGAGCCTGTCGAAGGGTGGATCTCCCTGATCAAAGCAAGGGGAGGAAATCCATAACTCCCCCTCCCCCCCTCTTAGCTTAAGAGGGGGAATGATGCGTTCCTCCCCTTAAGTTAAGGGGAGGTCAGGAGGGGTTATGAATCCTATATCCCACTGACATTTCAGACAAAGCTGTCAAAGATGGCGTCAGGGCATACAAATAATCTTCGTCGCAATTCAAAGGTTCTGACAGCGTCCACCGCCTCCTCACTAAAGCTAAAACCTGAAGCTCAGCTCCACCCAGCAGTTCCTGCCGTCAGCCCTCTCAAACTGAAACTCCGTGTACTCCTTGTCGAAAATATTGTTCACTGCAAAGGAAATCTCCGCCTCCTCCATCATCCCGCTGAGAGAAAACCTCTTTGACACCTTCGCATCAGCAACAAAAAAAACTCCTGCCTTTTCTGTGTTCCTGTTGTCGAAGTACCTCTCACCCACATACCTGCCTGCAATCCGTGCTGTCACGATATCAGGGTTGTCATAGGTGATCCCGGCATTGAACTTGTTTTTCGGAATGAAGGCAGGCCTCTTTCCCTCTGAGAGCGGGTCTGAAGGGTTCTTCGCAATCTCGGCGTCGGTGAAGGTGTAATTTGCAAAGGGCCGCCACCAGTCGCCGATAACAGCCTCAAGCCCGATCTCAGCCCCCTTCACATCAACCTCTCCGATGTTCTGGAACTGCCTGTTCATGCCTACCATGACTGCCGATATCCTGTCCCTGTAATCAGTCGTAAAGAGCGCCAGCCTGGCGTTCATGAAGCCTCCCACGGTCTGGTTCATACCTATCTCATAGGAGGTTGATTTTTCGGGCTTCAGCTCGGGATTGTTCAGCCAGATGGCGCTGCTCCTGAACTTGAGTGTGTTGAGGGCAGGAAGGTATCCCTTCCCTGCATTGGCATAAAAGGAGGTGGTCTTTGACAGATTGAGCCTCACACCTGCCCTTGGGTTGAAGACCTCGTCATCAGAATCGGCAAAGGTAACGCCATCCCTGATATCATCAAAGAACTTATACCTGTCGTACCTGCCGCCTATGGTCAGAATCAGATAATCCCCGATCCGCTGTTCATCCTGGAGGTAAAGACCGAGGACGCTGCTTCTTGATGAGGTGTCGCCTGTTGAGGCGCCGGTGGTATCCTCCGACATCACCTCCCACGCGCCCCTGCTGTATGAGGACCCGGCTGTAATGGTATTTCCGGGGAAGACATGAAGGTCTGCCTGGAGTTCTCCGCCCCATACCCGCTCCTTCTCATGCCGGGTTTCAGCCAGATCGAGATTGCCTGAGTCTCCCCAGAAATCCCAGTCGAAGCTGTCAGTGGTCCTGTAGTCTGCCCTCATGATCCGGGCCTTCAGATCCACAACAGGGCTTATCCTGCCCTTGTATCCTATGTCTGCGAGGTAGCCGTGCCTCTGCCAGCGGTAATTCGGATGCCCGCCGAGCCAGGCGCCGTCGGTATCGAAGTAGTTGTAACCAAAGGTTATCTCATGGTCCTCTGAAAAGCTGTACCCCAGCCGGGTATTGAACTTTCTATCTTCGCTGTCCTTTCCTGCCAGGTCCCTGCTGCCCCAGATATCAGGCTCGGGCTGGGCAATGAAACCGTCGGTCTGATAGCTGCTCGCCCCTATCCTGAAATCGAGCCTGCTCAATGTGCTGACAGAGCCGCCAATGGTTGCGCCCAGGAGATGGGAGTCATGGCTCCCGTATCCTGCCCTTATGCCCGCTGAGGGTTTCCCTGCGCCTTTTTTCGTGATAATGTTGATCACGCCTCCCATGGCGTTCGGGCCGTAAAGGGCTGATGCCGGCCCTCTCACCACCTCGATCCTCTCTATGTCATCAGGAGACACAAGCTCCCAGGCCATCCTGTTGGTGATCAGGATCGGCTCCACAGGCA
>JBAZFD010000056.1:0-9207 GCA_041653575.1 Thermodesulfovibrionales bacterium | reverse complement strand
TGCACTGCTCGAACCTTGGCTCCGATGCCCTGAAAAAGGCGATTGAGGACTACAGGTCAAAACAGAACTCTTGACAAGGAAAGAGTTGGAAAATACAATTGTTATACCCGTGAACAGATACACCATGAGAGCGTAACGGTATGCCCCACAGGCTCATAGTAGCCGATGACAGCTCCACCATCCAGAAGGTGGTGGAGCTGTTTCTTGAGCAGGAGGGCTTCGATGTCAGGGCCGCAGGCAACGGCGAAGAGGCCCTGGAGCTCATGCAGTCCTTTGTCCCCGATATTATCCTCGCAGACACCGATATGCCGGGAATGGGCGGTTACGAGCTCTGCGGCAGGATAAAGGCCGATCCTCAAACAAGCCGGATCCCAGTCATCATCCTCTACAGCGGCTTTGAGCCCTTTGACGAAAGCCGCGCCACGGCTGTGGGAGCCCAGGGCGTCCTTGCAAAGCCCTTTGAATCCCAGGACCTTATTGACGCGATACAGCCCCTCCTCAGCGGTGAGGCGCAGGAGGCTGCTCCTGCGGCAGTCGAGACCCCGGAGCCCCGCTGGGACGAGGATATTCCGGTGACGCCCGAGAATGCTCCGCCAGCCTTCGGACTGGATGAGGACTGGGACGCCTCGGGAATCCGGAAACCCTTGCCGCAGCCCGTGAGTTCAGTCCCTCCTGTTGAGCCCGCGATGCCTGACACTGCCATGGAGGATCTGCTGAAGAGGGCGATTCGTGAGGAAATTCCCCTTGTTGTCGAGAGGCTGGTGAGAGAAAACCTGACTGAAATCATGGCCTCTATGCGGGGTGTTATTGAGGAGGCGGTCAGGGAGGGCATCCCCAGGGCTGCCGGGGAGATCATCAGGAAAGAGATAGAAAGGATTGTGTCGCAAACAGAGGATCACCCATAAATCAGCCGCAACAGGCCTTTTCCCGGAAATATCTCTTCTGCCCCTTTCCCCGGCTTTTCAACGAATGGTACAATACAGTCTTTCATAAACCAAGGTGATCGTGCCTAAAAATAAAGGATGCGCTATTCTATGAACGAACTGAAGAAAAACTACAGCCCTGAAGAGATTGAAGACAGGTGGTACGCCTTTTGGGAGGAGAACGGCTATTTCAAGCCCGATTTCCAGGCCGGGAAAGAGGCCTTTTCCATTGTGATCCCTCCTCCCAATGTCACCGGCTCACTCCATATGGGGCATGCCCTCAATGCAACGATCCAGGATATCCTCGCTCGCTGGAAGAGGATGTCGGGCCACAAGGTCCTCTGGCTCCCCGGCACTGACCACGCCGGGATAGCCACCCAGAACGTGGTGGAACGGGAGATAGCCAAGGAAGGCCTGGACAGGCACAAGATGGGAAGGGAGGCCTTTATTGAAAAGGTCTGGACCTGGAAAGCGGAATACGGCGGCAGGATCTTTCATCAGCTCAGGAAAATCGGCGCTTCCTGCGACTGGTCCCGCGAGCGGTTCACCCTTGACGAGGGGCTGTCACGGGCTGTCCGTGAGGTCTTTGTCAGGCTCTTTGATGAGGGGCTCATATACCGCGACGGAAGGCTCATAAACTGGTGTCCCCGCTGCCATACAGCCCTCTCAGACCTTGAGGTTGAGTACGAGGATATGGAGGGCAAGCTCTACTCCCTTCGTTACCCCCTTGCAGACGGGAGCGGGCATCATATTGTTGTGGCAACTACCCGTCCTGAGACCATGCTCGGCGACACTGCTGTGGCTGTCCATCCCGAGGACGAGCGGTACAGGGAGCTCATAGGAAAGAATCTTGACCTTCCCCTCACCGGCAGGCAGATCCCGATCATTGCCGATGAGCAGGTAGACCCCCAGTTCGGCACCGGCGCTGTGAAGGTGACACCGGCCCACGACTTCAATGACGAGGCCATGGGCAAGAGGCACGGCCTTCCCTTCATCCGCGTCATCTCCGAGGAAGGGACCATGTCCCCTGAGGCGGGCGAGAGGTATGCCGGTCTTGACCGTTACAAATGCAGGAAGCGGGTGATCGAGGATCTCACCGAACTCGGACTCATGGAGGGCGAAAAGAAACATCCCCATTCAGTGGGCCATTGCTACCGGTGCAAGACCATCATCGAGCCCCTTCTCACCATCCAGTGGTATGTGAAGATCGCTCCCCTTGCTGAAGAGGCGATCAGGGTGGTTGAGGACGGCAGGGTCAGGCTCATTCCCAACTCCTGGGACAACAACTACTTCGGCTGGATGAGGGAGATCAAGGACTGGTGCATATCCCGGCAGATCTGGTGGGGACACCAGATACCGGTCTGGTACTGCCCTGACTGTGCAACAGAGAGCGATCAGCAAAAACAGGGCGATTTCATTGAACACATCTTTTTTGAGCCCATGACCCTGGCAGACGGCTCCTCTGTCATGGGAGGAACCTACGCAGAGCTGACAGCCGCTGGGCTGAGCCATGAGGCAATTGTGGGGAACTCGAAGATCATCCGCGTGCCCCGCACAGTGAAACCCCTCTGCGCGAGGGAAGACCTTACATCATGCCCGCACTGCGGGAGCGGGAAGATCATCCGCGACCCCGATGTGCTCGACACCTGGTTCTCCTCAGCCCTCTGGCCCTTCTCCACCCTCGGGTGGCCTGACACGACAGAGGACCTGAAGACCTTCTATCCCACCTCAACGCTGGTCACCGGCTTCGACATCCTCTTCTTCTGGGTGGCAAGGATGATGATGATGGGACTGAAGTTCATGGATGAGGTCCCCTTCAGGGATGTCTACATACATGCCCTGGTGAGGGATTCAAAGGGGCAGAAGATGTCCAAGTCCAAGGGGAACGTGACCGACCCCCTCATCATGATAGACAAGTTCGGCGCCGACGCCTTCCGGTTCTCCCTTGCAGCCTTTGCTGCCCAGGGAAGGGATGTGCGGTTCTCCGAGGAGCGGGTCGAGGGGTACCGGTACTTCATCAACAAGCTCTGGAACGCCACACGGTTCATCCTCAATGCAGGGATTCCTGCCTCTGGAAAGGATGTCTACACCAGGGATGACCTGGCGCTCCCTGATAAATGGATTCTGAGCAGGCTTTCGGCAACAGCCGGGGAGGTGAGCAGGGGGCTCAGCCAGTACCGTTTCAACGACGCGGCAAACAGTATCTACCATTTCATCTGGCATGAGTTCTGCGACTGGTATATAGAGCTCTCCAAGCCCGCCCTCTACCAGGGCTCTGAGGTCGAAAAACAGGCAGTGGCAGATACCCTTTTCCATGTCCTTGAAAAAGTGATCCGGATCCTCCATCCCTTTATGCCCTATGTCACCGAGGAGCTCTGGAAAACTGTCTTTGAAAAAGAGGGGAGCATCATGACCGCAGCCTTTCCTGAAGGACTTCCCAGGGATGTTGACGCAGAGAGGGAGATGGCCTTTCTCCTCGACGCAGTGACTGGCCTGAGAAGCATCAGGGGCGAGCTGAACATAGCGCCCTCCCTGGAGGTCAGGGCGGAGATAAAGACAGGCTCAGCCGAGGCTGAGCGGGTCCTCAGGGGGAACATTGCTGCTATAATGAAACTGACCAGGGCCCGCGAGGTGCAGATCGGCCCTGATCTGGCGAGACCTGAGGGCGCTGCCGTGGCGGTAAAGGACCAGATGGAGATCTATCTTCCCCTTGAAGGCCTGCTGGACATAGATGCGGAACTTGCCAGGCTGGGCAAGGAACTGGCCAAGGTGGAAGAGTCCATAGCTTTCCTGAACAAGAAGTTCTCCAACGAGAGCTTCATGAAAAAAGCGCCCCAGGATGTGCTGGAGAAGGAAAAGGCCAAGCTCTCGGATCTCACCGGGAAAAAGGAAAAGATAGAGGAAAACATCGCCGCCCTCGCTGCGGCAGGGGGCAAAAGATAGAAGGGGGAAGGGCAATGGCAAAGGAAATCCTGGAAATGGAAGACAAGCGGCTGGACCTGGTGGAGGCTGAGTTCATGAACATCAGGCAGAGCAGCATCAGGTCTGTCGAGGGAGGCCGTATCGAGCTCCAGCAGGTAGGCGCCCTGAGCATAGACGGCGAGAGGGTCGAGGTGACCCAGGGGGCGGCAGTGCTCATGACAGGGGAGAACGTATCCCTGAACCAGAGTGTCGGCCTCCTGGCAGCCGGGAGGACAACAGAGCTGAACTACTCTCTGACTCCCATTGCCCTCTCTACCGGCGAGGCATCGGTGAACAGGTCTGCTGTGGGTGTTATGGCAGCGCGGGAGATCCATTCCCAGAACAGCGCCTCTCTTATCATGATCGGCAAGGACATCCACGGGACAGTGACCACCCTCCTGGACTGGAAGTCCGCCCTTGCCCTGGGAGCTGTTGCAGGCGGTGTCTGGGGCCTCCTCTCTCTTTTCAGAAGGAGGTAGGGTGAACCATTTCATCAGGGAAACAATCAGCAGGGGGCTTGAAGAGGACATAGGCCATGGAGATATCACCTCCCTCCTTACCATTCCCGAGGGGATGAAGGCCATGGCAAGGCTCCTGGCAAAGGAGGATCTTGTCGTGGCAGGTCTCCCCTTTGTGCAGGAGGTCTTCCGCCAGGTTGACCCTTCTGTCTCCATCAGTATTACCTTTCATGACGGCTCCCTGGTAAAGAAAGGGGATGTGATAGCCGAGATTATCGGCGAGGCAAGGAGCCTTCTTGCAGGGGAGCGGCTTGGGCTGAACATCCTCCAGCATGTCTCCGGCGTCGCCACCCTCACCAGGGCATACGTGGGGAGGGTTGAGGGGTTCCATGCAAAGATTGCCGACACACGGAAGACCACGCCGGGCCTCAGGTCAATGGAAAAGTACGGTGTCCTCATGGGCGGCGGGGTGAACCACCGGTTCGGCCTCTATGACGGCGTCCTCATCAAGGATAACCACATCAGGGTTGCCGGAGGAGTGAGGCAGGCGGTTGTGATGGCCAGGAAGGCGCACCACCTCCTGAGGATCGAGGTGGAGGTGAAGGACTTCAACGAGCTCCAGGAGGCCCTGGACGCCGGGGCCGAAGTGATCATGCTGGACAACATGTCTGTGGAGCAGATGAAGGAGGCTGTGGGGATCGTCAGGGGAAGGGCGATTGTGGAGGCCTCGGGTAATGTGAACATCGCCAATGTGAGGGCCATTGCCGAGACCGGCGTTGACCTCATATCCATCGGCGGTCTCACCCATTCCGCCCGCGCCATGGACATCAGCATGAAGATTATAGACGAAGAATAAATATTCTATAGAGCGAGGAATCATGGAAGAGATTACGTACAAAAAGGCCGGTGTTGACATAGACGAAGGGGACAGGTTTGTGAGCCTCATATCACCCCTGGTGAAGAAGACCTTCAGGCCCGAGGTGATGACCGATATAGGCTCCTTCGGCGGCCTCTTCAAGCTGGACATGACAAAGTACAAAGAGCCTGTCCTGGTGAGCGGCACAGACGGCGTGGGCACAAAGCTGAAGGTCGCCTTTCTGACCGATAAACACGACACCGTAGGCATAGACCTGGTTGCCATGTGCGTCAACGACATCCTCACCCTCGGGGCAGAGCCGCTCTTTTTCCTCGATTACTTTGCCACAGGAAAGCTTGATGCAGACCGTCACAGCGAGGTGGTGAAGGGTATTGCCGAGGGCTGCAAACAGTCAGGCTGCGCCCTCATCGGCGGCGAGACCGCAGAGATGCCCGGCTTCTACAGCGCAGATGAGTACGACATGGCAGGGTTTGCCGTGGGCGTGGTGGACAAGAACGAGGTGATCAACGGCTCAACCATTGCGGAAGGAGACAGCCTCATCGGTATCGCCTCCAGCGGCATCCACAGCAACGGTTACTCCCTGGTGAGAAAGGTCCTCTTCGAGGCAGCAGGGCTCACCGTAGAGAGCCGGGTCCCTGAGCTGGGGAAGAGCCTGGGCGAAGAGCTGATTACACCCACAAGGATTTATGTGAAAGGTGTGCAGGCCCTGAAGGGCAAGGTTGATATCAGGGGCATGGCCCACATCACCGGCGGCGGCATCCCCGGAAACCTCCCGCGCATCCTCAGCGACGGCCTCACCGCAGTCATCAGGGACGGGTCCTGGGAGGTCCCTGCCATATTCAGCCTCATCCAGAAGCTCGGGAATGTCCCTGCCGATGACCTGAAGAGGACCTTCAACATGGGCATTGGATACATCATTGTTATAAACCCCAGGGATACTGACTCCGCCCTTTCCATCCTCGCTGAAAACGGGTACGAAGCCCGCTGCATCGGCAGGATCGAGAAGGGAGAGGCCAGGATCAGGTACGAGTAGCGTGCCTGTCATCAGCGCAAAGGTTAGGTCATGAACGACATATTCTCCGACCGCATATCAGATGTGCCCCGCTCATTTATCAGGGAGATCCTCAAGGTCACCCTCGATAAGTCCATCATCTCCTTTGCCGGAGGCCTCCCCAACCGAGATCTCTTCCCTGTTGAGGATCTCCGGGAGGCGACCATGCATGTCTTTGAGCATGACGCAAAGGACGCCCTCCAGTACAGCACCACCGAGGGATACCTCCCACTGCGGGAGTACATTGCCGAGAGGTACGCAACGAGGCACAACCTGAAGGTTGATCCCTCCGAGGTCCTCATCACCAGCGGCTCCCAGCAGGGGCTGGATCTGCTGGGCAAGGTCTGTCTCAACGAGGGGGATGATGTCATCATCGAAGAGCCGGGTTACCTCGGGGCGATACAGACCTTTTCCGTTTACCGGTCCACCTTTCATCCCGTCCCTGTGATGGATGAGGGTGTTGACGTGGATATCCTCAGCGATGTCCTCGACAGCTGTAACGCAAAGCTCTTTTACACCGTCCCGAATTTCCAGAACCCCTCGGGCATCACCTACAGCGAGGAGAACAGGATTGCCGTCTCCCGGTTGCTTCAGGACAGGCAGACCCTGCTCATTGAGGATGATCCATACGGCGAGCTGAGGTTTATGGGATCGGAGAAAAAGTCCTTCAGGCATTTCCTGCCGAAGAACACCGTGCTTCTGGGCTCCTTCTCCAAGATTGTGGTCCCCTCCTTCAGGATAGGCTGGATTGTGGCCAGGGAAGAGGTGATGGAGAAGCTGGTTATCGCCAAGCAGGCCACTGACCTGCACACGAACTACTTCTGCCAGAGGATCATCCACGAGTACCTCAGGACCCACAGCATTGACGACCACATAGAGCTGATCAAGTCCGTCTACCTCAAGCAGAGGCAGGCGATGGTTGACGCGATCAAGGCCCATTTCCCTTCTGACGTGCACCACACCGAGCCCGAGGGCGGCATGTTTCTCTGGGTCTCCCTGCCGGTGAACGTCTCATCAGTCAATCTCTTCAACCGCGCCATCGAAGAAAAGGTAGCCTTCGTCCCCGGCAACCCCTTCTACGTCAACAGGCACGAGACCAACACCCTGAGACTCAGCTTCTCCTGCGTGGACGAAAAGACCATAGAGGAGGGGATCGAGAGACTGGCGAAGGTGATCAGGGAGTTTGTGTAAGGATGATGAGCGTAATCTACAAGTTCGGGGAACAGTCAATGGTAAACGGTAGCCGCCCCTAAGTTAAGCCATGAAATACCGCGAAAGCCAAAGGGATATGCAACTCCGGAAGCGTTTCGCTAATGACTATTCACATGCATTGCTTCGACGTATTGTTTTAAAAGAAGGGACTATCCGTGGGCTCAATGCATTAGACATTGAGTTTCAGTATCCGATAACAGCTATAGCAGGTAAGAATGGTGCGGGAAAGTCAACAATCCTTGCTCTTGCATGTTGCGCTTACCACAACAGCAAGAGTGGATTTAAATTGCCTAAGCGCAAAAATCCTTATTATACGTTTTCAGATTTTTTTATCCAACATTCAGAGGAAGTTCCTCCTGAGGGAATTGAGATTGAGTACCACATCGCGCACAACAAATGGAAAAAGACTCCATCTCTTCCAGGTGGTGTTGGTGTAAGGATACAGCGTCGCCGAAAAAATAGAGGTGGAAAGTGGAATGACTATGACGATCGCGTCAAGAAAAACGTCGTTTTTCTTGGGATTGAGCGGATTGTTCCTCACAGCGAGCGCAGTCAATCCCGTTCATACTCAAGGGTCTTCAGCGACTCAACTCCAAAAGGTTGGGAAGACAAAGTTAGAGACGCAGTTGGATTTGTACTGGGACGTACTTACGACAAATTTCGCTACCTTGAATATTCGAAATACAGTCTGCCAATCGTGCAGGTAGGTGGCGCAACCTATTCTGGCTTCAACATGGGAGCTGGTGAGAATGCACTTTTTGAGATTTTTTCTACCATCTACTCTTGCGGCTCTGGTGCCTTACTTGTGATGGACGAAGTTGAGCTTGGCCTCCATGCAGAGGCACAGCGTCGATTTATTGAGAGACTCAAGGATGTCTGCTATGAGACTCATACACAGGTTATTTGTACGACTCACTCACGAGAGATTTTCGATTGCCTTCCATATGACGCCCGTTTTTTTGTTGAAAAAGTTAATGGGAAGTCAAAGGTCACTGAGGCAATCTCATCAGACTTCGCTTTTGCAAAACTGGCTGCCCTTCCTGGATCGGAAATTGAGCTTCTCGTCGAGGATGAAGTAGCAAAGACAATTCTTCTTGCATGTTTGCCCACTGCGTTGCGTTCACGCCTTGTGATTCATGTCATTGGGTCTGCTACTGCCCTGGCTCGCCAACTTGCTGCTATTCATGTCCGTGGTGAAAATAAACCAATTATTGCTATCTTTGACGGAGACCAGCGCGCCAAAGAGGTTGATAACCTTGAGCACGCCAAGAACATGTGTGAGAGCCCTAAGAGTGATTTCTCCGTATGGTTTACTGACCATATTGACTACCTACCTGGAGAAACGTGGCCTGAAGCTTGGCTGGTTCAGCGCGCAAGCGAATGCCTTCCATCACTTGCGCCAGTGGTTTCTTGTGAGTCAGATATGCTCAAAGACACTCTTGAATATGGACTCCAGGCTGGTAAGCACAACGAGTTCTACGAGATAGCAAAACAGTTGGGCATGGAACGAGACATGTGTATGCAGACGGTAGCCATGGTCATAGTACGCGCATTTCCACACGAATTTAAATCGATCATTGATCACGTAGCCAAGGCGCTGGATGAGGCAGGCTAACCCACTGTTCGATGAGGCCTCTAAAGGGAACTTACCGGCAGGCTTAGAGACGGATGCAGGATTGCCCGATCAAGTCGGGCAATGACGAAAAGCAGGCAGGAGGTGTTATG
>JBAZFD010000055.1:0-9236 GCA_041653575.1 Thermodesulfovibrionales bacterium | reverse complement strand
CATAGAGAGATTTGAACGCAGGCCTATGAAATACTGGTTATATCTTTGGCTGAAGCGGATCCCGTTACCAGGCAGCAGCAGGGGTTTGTTGCCCTCGGAAAGCTCATACTGCACCCCATCGTGGGTTACGAACCTGAAGCTCTGCCGGCGAAGCCCTGCGACAGGTCGAAGGCTGAGCCATTGGGGCAGACCGAGCCAGTCCGAGACCTCCAGATCCATGTCTCCGGTCACCATGAGGCTCCGCTCAATGCGGCACTTCGATTCGCTGTAGATGGTCCTCAGGTCTGGTCTCTCATCATCATCCCAGTCTGAATCCCTCATTCTTCCGGCGACATCACCCTTGTCGTTGGTAAGCGCCTCAAGCCCCAGCGAGAACCTGGGCAGACGAGCCTTAATCCCAATGCCGACCCAGGAGGCGTTGAGAGGGAACTCCAGGCGGCTGAGGGGCGCCTGATAGGGAGGGAAAGGGTTGCCGAATTCGTAGGAGCTGTGACTGCTGAAGAGATGCTTTGTTTTTACCTCTATCGGGAAGGGCTCAGTCAGAGGGGCCAGGTCATCAGCAGAGGCTGAGTTTGCGCCGGACAGAAAGAGAAAGAGGAGGAAGGGAGCAGCAGAGACCGGTTGTCTCTGGAAAAATTTCAGAAGAGAGGTTCTTGTCAGCCCCATAGGAGCTGCCTGTTTTCTGCCCGTGGATGCCTGGTGGGCGCTGCCGGGATTCCCCGCAGCAGGGCAGGGCAAGGGCGTGTCCCCGCCGTTGTCGTAGGATTGTTTTTGTTGTCAGTCATTGTCTTCTGCAAATCATAACCTTTTTTATCACCCTCGGACCGTCTCCCGGTGCGACATTGCGGCAACCTCCGAGCCGAACAACGCGGCTTTTTCGGGCTGGGTTCGGTCCCAGCTGACGAATTCTTTTTTCAGAATATTTCGATAAAAATGATCCAGGAGCCTTCTGTCCTGCTCTGTCAACTGTTCGATGATCATCCCGCCGCCGAAAAACTGCCGTATCGGAGGGGCGTGATCCAGGGGGGAGTGAAACCGTTCAAAATACTGTGCTATCCGCTTTTTACCGCCTTCCGTGCTGTCGTCGGAGCCGCAAACGATAAATGATGCGACGACCTTGTTCCCGATTGCTTCCTTTTGTGATGAGAGAAACTCCAGCAGCCTTTTATGCACGCCGTCGCTCCATACTCCCGATCCGATGATGAACCGGTCATAGGTTCCGGCCGTCTGCGAAAACGAAAGGCTTTCGATATTCAGAAGATCGACACGGTTGTCCATTCCCTGTGCGATCCACCCGGCAGTATCCGACGTTGCACCGTATCGTGTGCCGTAGATCAGGGCGATCTTCGCCGACGGGTCATCGACCAGCCGGGTGACACTGCATCCGAAATTCATGGCGATCACCGCCGCCAGCGTGAGTTGCCCCGAATAGTTCAGAAACTCCCTGCGGTTCATTGCTTGAAATTTTTCAAATCCTCTCCGCTCCATGTCGCTTCTCCATCTTCAGTTTATGGTTCTTATGTAAGGTTGAGTCAGAGAAAGAATTTAGAGTCTGGTCTGAGCCACTTTCTTATTAGAATATTGACAATTATATCACCTCGTGAGCCTGTTTGTTTCAGGCAGAGCTGTGGCATTCCAGAATCCACCATCAAAAAAAACTCGGTGTTTGCGCGGGGAAGCATTCTCCATCATTTTCGCTTCGCTCCGAGGCACCGGGCCGCCTCACCGTTCCGGTGAAGCACGATGGCCCGCTGAAACCGTTCAAATGCATCCCCGCGCAAAGTTGATGGTGGATTCTGGGCATTGCTGGCGACTTGACAGCAAGGGTATCCTCTTGGGTATAATCGCCGGAATGAATATTCATTCCAAAAACCCAGTAGCGACAAAACCGGAAAAACGTGACGAAATAATCCGCGCAGCCCTGGAGCTTATTGCCGAACATGGCTTCCACGGAGCTCCCATGGCCATGATTGCCGAGCGGGCAGGGGTAGGGGCAGGGACGATATACCGCTACTTCGAGAACAAGGATGTGCTTATCAATGAGCTCTTCAGGGAGCTTCATGACAAGCTGAGCGCAGTCCTTGGGGAGGGGTATGAGACCGACAAGCCGATCCGTGAGAGGTTTTTTCACCTCGGGACCTCACTTCTTCGTTATTTCATCAAGAATCCCCTTGTCTTTCGCTACATCGAGCAGTATTTCAACTCCCCCTATGGCGACGAGTTCAGGAGGGACAAGATCATGGGAAATAAGGAGGGCTGCGATTTCTTCCGAGAGCTCTTCGATGAAGGGCTCTCCCGTCAGGAGATAAAGGAGCTCCCCCTGGTCATTCTCTTTGGCCTCTCCTTCGGTCCTCTCATCGCCGTGACCCGCGATCACATTCGTGGCTTCATCACACTGGACGACGGCCTGATAGTACAGACCGTCTCTGCCTGCTGGGACGGGGTGAAGAGGTAGGGCAAAAAAGGGCCAGGAGCAAGGGTCCTGGGGCCGGGAAAGGCAAGGACCTATGCGTCTCATAGAGTTCAGAAGTCAGGCAGATTTTTGTTTTTGATAATGAGAATGAATATTCATTCTACTGAAATCTCAGAGGTGTTTATGCAAAGCAAACAGGGATTCACACTGACTATCGTGATGGGAGTTCTGGTCTGTTCTCTGATAATGGCCGGATGCAAGAAAAAACAGGAGGGGGGCATGATGCCGCCGGGCGGTCCTGCTTCAGTCGGCGTTGTGGTAATGGAGCCCGAGAGGCTGGTCCTCACCACCGAGCTGCCCGGCAGGACCTCTCCGCACCTGATCGCCGAGGTGCGGCCCCAGGTTGGGGGAATCATCCAGAAGAGGCTCTTTACCGAGGGCTCTGATGTGAAAGAGGGGCAGGTCCTCTACCAGATAGATCCCGCCTCTTACCAGGCGGCCTTCGCTGCCGCAAAGGCTGCCCTTGCCAGGTCCGAGGCGAATCTCGCCCCTGCGAGGCTGAAGGCTGAACGGTACACCGACCTTGTGAAGATTAACGCGGTGAGCAGGCAGGACTTTGACGATGCCTCTGCGGCGCTCAAGCAGTCCGAAGCCGAGGTGGAGGCGGCAAAGGCTGTTCTGGAAACCGCCCGTATCAACCTCGCCTACACCCGCGTCATAGCGCCGATCTCAGGCAGGATCGGCAGGTCATCCGTGACCACAGGCGCATTGGTGACAGCAAGCCAGGCGGCCCCCCTCGCCACGATCCAGAGGCTCAATCCGGTCTATGTGGATCTCACCCAGTCCAGCTCCGAGATGCTCAGGCTGAAGAGGCTGATTGCTGGCGGGGAGATCAGGAAGGGAGGTTCAGGCCAGGCGAAGGTGAAGCTCATCCTTGAGGACGGCACACCCTATCCTCTTGAGGGAACACTGAAGTTCTCCGATGTCACCGTTGAGCAGGGCACAGGCTCTGTGACGCTGCGCACCCTTTTCCCCAACCCGAAAGAGGTCCTGCTGCCCGGTATGTTTGTCCGCGCCATCATCGAGGAGGGGGTAAAGGATCAGGCGATCCTTGCGCCTCAGCAGGGTGTGAGCCGCGATCCCGCGGGTAATGCCGTGGCCCTTGTGGTTGGGGCAGGAGACAAGGTGGAGAAGCGGACCATCAAGGTTGACCGCACCATCGGAGACAAGTGGCTGGTGACTGAGGGGCTGAAGCCCGGTGACCGGGTGATTGTGGAAGGGGTGCAGAAGGCGAAGCCCGGCTCGACAGTGAAACCGTCCGTTATGGGCAGCAAGCCTGAGGCAGCTACGCCTCCAGCTGCCGCGAAGAAATAGAGGAGCCATTTTATGCCCAGGTTTTTTATAAACAGACCCATCTTTGCATGGGTGATCTCCATCATGATTATGCTGGCAGGCCTGCTGGCGATCAAGACGCTGCCGGTCTCCCAGTATCCGCCGATCGCGCCGCCGCAGATCACCATCAACGCCGTGTACCCCGGAGCTTCAGCCCAGACGGTGCAGGATACGGTAACCCAGGTCATAGAGCAGAAGCTGAACGGCATTGACAACCTGATCTATATGTCCTCCAGCAGCGACTCTGCCGGAGCGGTGGCCATCAACCTGACCTTCAAGGCAGGCACCGATCCGAACATCGCCCAGGTGCAGGTGCAGAACAAACTCCAGCTGGCGGTGCCCCTGCTGCCCCAGCTGGTGCAGCGGCAGGGGATCTCTGTGGTCAAGTCCACGAAAAACTTCCTCATGATCGTCGGTCTTGTCTCTGAAGACGGCTCCATGGACCGGAACGCCCTGACGGACTATATGGTCTCCAACATCCAGGACATTGTCAGCCGCCTGGAGGGAGTGGGAGAACTACAGCTCTTCGGCACACAGAACGCCATGAGGATCTGGCTGAACCCGGCAAAGCTTAACAACTACCGCCTGACCACCGCTGATGTGATCGCCGCGGTGCAGGCGCAGAACGCCCAGGTTTCAGCAGGCCAGTTCGGCGGAACACCGGCTCCCCGCGGGCAGCAGCTCAACGCCACCATCACAGCAAGGACACTCCTGCAGACGCCGGAGCAGTTCAATGCCATTGTTCTGCGCACCAACAGCGACGGCTCTACGGTCCATCTGAAGGATGTGGCTGAGTGCAGGATCGGTACAGAGAACTACGACATCCAGTCCTTTTACAAGGGAAAACCGGTGAGCGGCATGGCCATCAGGCTGGCGGCAGGCGCAAACGCGCTGGAAACCGGCAACCGGGTCAAGGCGAAGATGGAGGAACTCTCCAGATTCTTCCCGCCCGCCATAAAGGTGGTCTATCCCTATGACACCACTCCCTTTGTGAGGATCTCCATTGAAGAGGTGATCAAGACCCTGATCGAGGCGGTCTTCCTGGTCTTTATCATTATGTTCCTCTTCCTCCAGAACATCCGCGCCACCCTGATCCCCACCATCGCGGTGCCTGTGGTCCTCCTGGGCACCATGGGAGTGCTGGCTGTCAGCGGTTTTTCCATCAACACCCTCACCATGTTCGCCCTGGTGATTGTCATCGGCCTCCTGGTGGATGATGCCATTGTCGTCGTCGAGAACGTGGAACGGATCATGTCCGAGGAGGGGCTGTCGCCCCATGACGCAACCATCAAGTCCATGGGCCAGATCACCAGCGCCCTCTGGGGTATTGCCACGGTGCTCACGGCGGTTTTCCTGCCCATGGCTTTTTTCGGCGGCTCTACCGGTGTCATCTACCGCCAGTTCTCCATCACCATCATCTCCGCCATGATCCTTTCGGTGCTGGTGGCCATGATCCTCACCCCGGCGCTCTGCTCCACACTGCTCAAGCCGGTGGAGAAGGGGCACACCGCAGGTGAATCAGGCTGGTTCAAGGGCTTCTTCCGCTGGTTCAACCGGATCTTCGAGAGGAGCAGGGGGCGGTATGAGAAGATTGTCGGCAGCTCCTTCAAAAAGCCGATCCGGTTCCTGGTTGTTTACGGCGCAATTGTCGCCTGCATGGCATTCCTCTTCCTCAGGCTGCCCACCGCCTTCCTTCCTGACGAGGATCAGGGCTTCATTGTTTGCCAGCTTCAGCTGCCTGCCGGGGCAACCCAGGAGCGGACTATCCAGGTGATCAGGCAACTGGAGAAGCATTTCCTCGAAAAGGAGCAGAAGACCGTGGATGGGATTATCACCGTGGCAGGGTTCAGTTTTGCCGGTCGCGGCCAGAATATGGGCATCGCCTTTGTGAAGCTCAAGGACTGGAAATTCCGCCAGTCCCCTGACCTGAAGGCCCCGGCCATCGCGGGCAGGGCAATGAAGGCCTTCTCCCAGATACGCGATGGTCTGGTATTCGCCTTTTCACCGCCTGCTGTGGTGGAACTGGGACAGGCCAACGGCTTCGATTTCCAGCTCCAGGACCGCGGAGGCCTTGGGCACGAGCGGCTGATGGAGGCCCGCAACCAGCTCCTGGGCATGGCCATGCAAAACAAAAAACTGATCGCAGTCCGTCCCAACGGCCAGGATGACGCCCCCCAGTTCAAGCTGGACATTGATGATCTGAGGGCAGGGGCTCTTGGTGTTTCCCTGGCTGATGTCAACAGCGTCCTCGCCGCAGCCTGGGGGAGCTCCTACGTGAACGATTTCATCCAGAACGGCAGGGTCAAGAAGGTCTACCTCCAGTCAGACCCACAGTACCGGATGCTGCCTGAGGATATCAACAGATGGTACGTGAGCAACAAGAACGGTGAGATGGTGCCGCTCTCTGCCTTTGCCACCGCACGCTGGCAGTACGGCTCCCCGCGCCTGGAGCGGTACAACGGGATCCCCTCGGTGGAGATCATGGGACAGGCTGCGCCTGGGATAAGCACCGGAGAGGCGATGGCGGAGATGGAACGGATGGCCGCCAAGCTCCCGACCGGGATCGGGTACGAGTGGACCGGTCTTTCCTACGAGGAAAAGAAGGCAGGCGCCCAGGCCCCGGCGCTCTATGCCATATCCCTGCTGGTGGTCTTTCTCAGTGTGGCTGCCCTCTACGAGAGCTGGACGATCCCCTTCGTCAATCTGCTGATGCTGCCCCTCGGCCTTGTGGGCGCGGTGACTGCGGTGACCTTGCGCGTCCTGCCCAACGATGTCTATTTCCAGATAGGCCTGCTCACCACCATAGGGCTTTCAACAAAAAACGCCATCCTGATCATCCAGTTCATCAAGGAGCAGATGAATCAGGGGCATGAGCTGATGGAGGCGACCCTGGCGGCTGTGCGGATCAGGCTGAGGCCGGTCATCATGACCTCCCTGGCCTTTTTCTTCGGCACCCTGCCGCTGGCCCTGACCCGCGGGGCAGGCGCCGCGGCCCAGAACGCCATCGGCACCGCCGTCACCGGCGGACTGCTCTCGGCCACCTTCATTGACCTGGTCTTTATTCCCTTTTTCTTCGTCATGGTCTCCCGCCTCTTTGCAAAGAAGCGACCTGCTGTGGCAAACCCAACGGAGGCGCACTGAGATGAAACCGATAAGATACATAACAACGGGGCTCTGTCTCCTCTGCCTCGCAGGCTGCGCAACCATGGCCCCTGACTATAACCGTCCTGCTGCGCCTGTGGCTGAGTCATGGCCGAAAGGCCCGGCCTATCAGGAGCAGGCCGCTGATTCTGGGCAGAAGGCCGTTGCAGACATCCCCTGGCAGGAGTTTTTTATTGAGGCGCAGCTCCAGGAGTTGATCTCAATGGCTTTGGAGAACAACCGTGACCTGAGGGTCGCCTCCCTCAACATCGAGAGGGCCAGGGCACAGTACCGGATCAGGCGGGCTGATCTCTTCCCTGAGATTGACGCCACTGCGAACGGCAGCATCCAGCGGCTGCCGGAAGACCTTTCTGCCAACGGCGAGGCCTACACCGCAGAGCAGTACACCGTCGGCCTCGGGGTCAGCTCCTTTGAGCTGGATCTTTTCGGCAGGATCAGGAGCCTCAGGGATCAGGCCCTGGAGCAGCACCTGGCCACTGAGCAGGCCAGGAGGAGCCTGCAGATCAGCCTCGTCTCCCAGGTTGCCCTCAGCTATCTGACCCTGGCGGCAGACTCCGAGCGGCTGCAACTCGCAAAAGAGACCCTTGCAAGCCAGCAGGCCTCCTACGGTCTCATCAAAAGCCGGTTCAATGCAGGCGTCTCCTCAGCCCTTGATCTCCGTCAGGCCCAGACCAGTGTTGATGCGGCAAGGGTTGATATCGCCCGGTACACCACCCTGGTGGCCCAGGACGAGAACCTTCTGAACCTGCTGGTCGGCTCCACGGTTCCGGCGGAGCTTCTACCCTCTGCGCTTTCCGGGAGACTCTTCGCCCTGAAAGAGATTGGTTCAGGCCTGCCCTCGGAGGTGCTGCTGCGCCGTCCCGACATCCTCCAGGCCGAGAATCTGCTCAGGGCTGCCAATGCCAACATCGGCGCTGCCAGGGCAGCCTTCTTCCCGCGCATCAGTCTGACCGGCTCTGTCGGTACAGGCAGCAGCGAGCTATCAGGCCTTTTCTCCTCCGGTTCCTTTATCTGGAGCTTTATTCCCCAGGTCAGCCTGCCCATTTTCAACGCAGGCAGCAACACCGCCAATCTCCAGGTCGCTGAAACTGACCGTGAGATCGCGGTGGCACAGTACGAGAAGGCGATCCAGACAGCCTTCAGGGAAGTAGCCGACGGCCTGGCACAGCAGGGGACCATTGACGATCAGGTGGCAGCCCAGCAGTCACTCACCGACGCTACTGCCGAGAGCTACCGTCTTTCCCAGGCCAGATACGAAAAGGGGGTGGACAGCTACCTCGCCGTACTGGACTCACAGCGGTCCCTTTATACAGCCCAACAGAACCTGATCACTGCCCGGCTTTTGCGGCTGAACAATATGGTGACGCTCTACAAGGTCCTCGGCGGTGGGAGCGGAGACTGATTCTGAAATCAGCAGCGGGAAGAGCGGGCATTCGCTGGTATTGCATAGTACAGAACCCAATTTAAGGAGGATATCACCGTTTTGCACCGGATTTTTATACTACTTTTATTCCTGTTGCTCAGCTCCCTGTCTGCTTCCGCTGCTGTGCCGCCCTCCTCGATCAATCTGAGCGTAGAGACATCGGCGGCTGACCTCGCCGCCATTGTCAACCGGTCTCTCCCAAAAGAACTCTACAAGGGGCAGGGAGGACTGGGCACATCGGTCACTGTTCTTCGTACCGGCCCCGCAGCAGTTACCGCGACCGATAATTATGTCTATCTTGCGCTGCCTGTGAAGCTGACGTTCAGCTATGCGCTCTATGAGAGCTACCCGCTCCGGGCAGAGCTCAGATTCAAGGCCAAAGTCAACGTCACCCCGGACTGGCGACTCAGGACCGAGCTGTACTACACCGGCTTGTCGGATAACCTGGCCGACAGATTCAGCCTTGGTCCGCTGTCCCTGAAACCGAAAAACATGGTCGAAAATATCACCCAGCCTGTTCAGAAACTGCTTGCGCCGATCATCGACAGCAAAATCAATGACGCTGTCCAGCTCCGGGCCAAGGTTGCTCCCATCTGGCAGAATGCCTTTGCGCCGACGCTGGTCAGCAAGGAATTCAGCGCCTGGCTGAAACTGACTCCTGAACGGATTGTCATGAGTCCGCTGTTGACGGCAGGCAATCAGATCCGGTTGTCCCTTGGTGTCATAACCGGAGCCGAGATAACGGTGGGGTCAAAGCCGGCAGCAGCTCCCGTGAAGGCCTTGCCGCCGGTGCAGCAATTCCCTGCCTTCGACAAGAGCTTTCATATCCGGCTTGGCACTGATATC
>JBAZFD010000054.1:0-9472 GCA_041653575.1 Thermodesulfovibrionales bacterium | reverse complement strand
TCCGTCAACTCCCGCCGGGGAGGAAGGGGCAAGGCATCTTCTTTTTTCGCTCTCCGGTTCTGGTAGAGGCTTCCCCGTTTAAACCGTATCTCCCTGATTCCATAAGGCCGCAGCTTGTTGATCATCTCATCGCGGAAAAATTTCAGCTGATTGAGCCAGGCCGGGGAATCGACATGCACGAGGAGCTCTGCGTCACGGATCTCAACAGGACAGGTATGGGCGGAAAGGGGTTCTCCAAAGATCCGGTTCCAGTCAGCCTGAAGGGATTCAAGACGCATCCTCTCTTCTAATCCCAAGCTTCTGATAAGGGCGGTGAGGACTGAACCGACGCCGACAGGTTTCATCTTACAGCAAAGGAAAAGGGCAGGGGAGCAGCCCCTGCCCTTTTCCTTCCATACAGGTTAAACAGCCTTTACGACGCTTCCTGATCTGATGCACCGGGTGCAGACATAGGTCCTCTTGGTGCCGTGGTCGGTCGCAACCCTGATGCGCTGGATGTTGGGCATCAGGACCCTCTTTGTCTTGTTGTTGGCGTGGCTCACGTTGTTACCCACTCCTCTTTTTTTGCCGCATACTGAACAGACTGCCATATGATCTCCTCCTCTTGGTGTCGTAAACAGAATTCCTTGCAAGCAGGGAAGGCAATCCCCGCTTTTCATTGCATAAAAAAAGTCTTTTATGATAACATTGTCAGTAATATTGTTACAAGTACGCCAGGAATGCCCGGGATTTTCCTGATAGAGGATCCTTCGGCAGGCGGGCTGCCCCTGAAAATCCGAAGATAATTGAAAAAATTGTTTTTCAGGGAAGGAGAGGCCGGCGAATGGCCTTGATGCAATAAAGGGGAGGTCAGGATATAGATGCCCGTTACTGAGATAAAAAGCACCGACTTGGCGAAGGATCTGGGAGTAAAGGCCACGGATGTGGTGAGGGAATTGGGAAAGATCAGAGGTGCAGAGTATAAAAAAGGCACCACGAATCTGAAGCTTACCATGGAAGAGGCGAAGAAGATCCGGGGGATCTTTGCGCGCGGTGAGGCCTCCGCCCCTGAGGGGGAGGAGCATACTGAAGAAAAGCCTGAAGCGCCCGCCGTTCCAGAGGAAGCAGCATCCCAGCCCGCTGTCCCGTCCGCCAAGGGCGCGGTGGAAGAAGAAGAGGTCATCCCTGACAGATTCAAGAAGGAAACAGAGGGTGAGAAGTTAGAGAAGATAAAGGTGAAGCCGGGGATGCAGAAGGCATTCCAGGCCATCAAGAAGATTGAGCCGAAGAAATGGGCCGACCAGAAGGGCGGCAAGAGAGGCAGGGACAGCAGGGGGCGGAGAATTGAACATGCCCCGCAGCCCCAGATTACCGCTCCCCGGAAGAAATCCATAAAGCTGTCTGAAGGAACGACAGTCAAGGAGTTCGCCGAGCTCATAGGGCTGAAGGCCACCGATGTGATCAAGAAGTTCATGGAACTGGGCGCTATGGTTACCCTCAACCATCCTGTGGATATGGAGGCCGCCATCCTTGCGGCTGAGGCCTTCGGGATAAAGGTGGAGTCTGTGACAGAGGACCAGATGGAGGTGGCTGAAGAGACTGTTGAGAAGGCTGAAAACCTTTTTTTCCGTCCCCCTGTGGTCACCATCATGGGTCACGTTGACCACGGAAAGACATCCCTCCTCGACGCCATCAGGCAGACAAAGGTGACGGAGACCGAGGCTGGAGGAATCACCCAGCACATCGGCGCTTATAATGTATCCCTCCACGGCAAGGACATCACCTTCCTTGACACCCCCGGCCATGAGGCCTTTACTGCACTGAGGGCAAGGGGCGCCAAGGTCACGGATATTGTTGTCCTCGTAGTTGCTGCTGATGACGGCGTGATGCCCCAGACTGTGGAGGCAATAGACCATGCCAAGGCCGCCAATGTCCCCATCATAGTGGCCATGAACAAGATAGACAAGCCTGAGGCGAACCCCACCCGTGTCAGGAATGAGCTGGCGGAGCGCGGTGTCGTCTCAGAGGATTGGGGCGGCCAGAACATCTTTGTAGAGGTCTCGGCCAAGAAAAGGACAGGGATCGAGCACCTGCTGGAGATGATCCTCCTCCAGGCGGAGATCATGGAGCTCAAGGCGAACCCCAACAGGCCTGCAAAGGGAACGATCATTGAGGCCAAGCTGGACAAGGGAAGGGGGCCTGTGGCCACCGTGCTCATCCAGCAGGGAACCCTGAAGATAGGGGATGCCTTTGTGGCCGGTTCCGCTTCCGGCAAGGTCCGTGCGCTTGTCGATGATACCGGGAAAAAGATCAAGTCATCCGGGCCTTCCATCCCCGTGGAGATCATCGGTTTCTCAGAGGTTCCCAATGCCGGAGACGTCTTCTCCGTTGTTGAGGATGAGAAGAGGGCACGGCAGATCGCCATGTCGAGGCTCCAGAAGCAGAGGCTCGCTGAGATGGCACGCCACAAGAAGCTGACCCTTGATGAGCTCTATGCAAAGATCAAGGAAGGCCAGCTCAAGGAGCTGAACATCGTCCTCAAGGGAGATGTCCAGGGCTCTGTTGAGGCGATCAAGAAGTCCTTTGAAGGCGTCACTCACCCTGAAGTGAAGGTGAGGGTCATTCATGCCTCTGTGGGAGGCATCAATGAGTCAGACGTCATGCTCGCCGCCGCTTCGAACGCCATCATCATCGGCTTCAGTGTCCGGCCCGAGCTGAAGGCTTCACAGCTGGCCGAGAGGGAAGGCGTTGACCTGAGACTCTATACCATCATCTATGAAGCCATTGATGATGTGAAAAAGGCGCTTGAAGGTATGCTCGCTCCCACCCTCAAGGAAAAGATCCTCGGAAGGGCAGAGGTGAGACAGACCTTCCAGGTCTCCAGGATCGGCACCATCGCAGGCTGTTATGTCATCGACGGCATGATGAGCCGCGCCAGCGAAGGCCTCAGGGTGATCAGGGACAACATCGTTGTCTATGAGGGCAAGATCGACACCCTGAAGAGGTTCAAGGACGACGTGAAGGAAGTCCAGACCGGGTACGAGTGCGGTATCACCATAGAGAACTTCAATGACCTGAAGGTCGGCGATATCCTCGAAAACTACGTCATAGAAAAGATCGCAACAAAGCTCTAAGAAAGGACAGAAGACAGAAGTCAGAGCACAGAACACAGACTAAGGATTTCTCTGTCTGACTTCTGTCCTCTGGCTTCTGTCTTCTGAATAGAAATGCATCCATATAAAAGATCACAGAGACTGAACATCCTCCTGAGGGAGGAGATTGCCGCTATTATTATGAGCAGGGTGAAGGACCCGCGTCTGGGCTTCGTCACCGTTACCGAGGTGGAGCTCTCGGAGGACCTGAAGATCGCCAGGGTCTTTATCAGCGTCTTCAACGCCGATGAGAGGGAGGTCAGCCTTGAGGTCCTCAATCATGCAAGGGGCCTCATCAGGAATGAGCTCTCCAAGAAGCTGAAGATGAAGGTGATCCCCACCGTTGAGTTCAGGATAGACAGCTCCATTGAGAAGGGAGACAGGATTGACAGCATTCTGAAGGAGATAAGGGAGGGACATGGTACCGCCGGCGGAGATCATCCGGTTTCTGAAGACGAGGAATAACTTTCTCATTGCGACCCATCTGAACCCCGACGGCGACGGCCTCGGTTCAGCAGTGGCACTTTCCATGGCACTGAGGCAGCTGGGCAAGAAGACCCTCCTTTTCTGCAAAGATCCTGTGCCTAAGCAGTGCCGTTACCTCCCCGGCCAGGATGAGTTTCAGCCCTTTGAGGCATTGCCTTCCCCTGAGATGAAGGGATATACCCTCATCCTTGTTGATTGCAATGACATCACCAGGATACACACCGACAAGACCTTCCTCTCCGCCCTGCAATGCGACGCCTCTGCTGTGATAGATCACCATGAGACAGAGAAGCGATTCGGCGACGAACGGTGGATAGATCCGTCATCACCTGCAACAGGGCTGATGATCTATCACCTTGTCGGGGAGCTGGGCGCTGAGATGACCGAGGCAATGGCTGCGAACCTCTATGCAGCCATTGCTGTAGACACAGGCAATTTCCGGCATGAGAACACAGACGCAGAGGTCCTGAGGGTTGCCGCCGGACTGGTGGAGAAGGGGGCGAATCCCACAACCGCCTACAGGCAGCTCTTTGAATCCTGGACTGACGGGAGGTTCTGCCTCTTCCTCAGGGTCATCAATACCGTGGATATCAGGGAGGACATATCTTTTGTGTCCGTCACCCAGGAGATGTTCCGTGAGACCTCCACCACACCTGATGAGACGGATAATTTTGTGGACTTTCCCCGGATCATGGAGAGGATTGCCGTATCCGTTTTCCTGCGGGAGACCGGCGAAGGCCGGTTCAAGGTCAGTCTCAGGTCGAAGGGAGAGGTAAATGTGGCCAAAGTTGCCATGGCCCTCGGCGGAGGGGGGCACAGGAACGCAGCAGGCTGCACCATGGAAGGCGATCAGGATTCCATTAAAACCCGACTCCTTGAGATGATCCGTCCCCTGGTAAGCCGGAGCTGATCCCCTTCAGCAGACCTTGATCAGCCGCTCGTAAAGCTCTTCCGGCGTGATGACGCCTCCGCCGGGCCGTCCGAAGAAGAGCACCTCCGATCTGCCGTTTACCGCAAGTCTCACATCCTCCACCATCTGGCCTGCATTGAGCTCGACCACCATGAACTTCTTGCCTGCCTTTGCCATTTCCTCAATCGGTTTTTCAGGGAAGGGAAAGAGTGTGATAGGCCTGAGCAGGCCTATCCTGCGGCCCTCTGCCCTGAGCTGCCTGATCGCCGCATAGGCTGTCCTTGCGGCGATCCCGAAGGCCACCACGATAAGATCCGCATCGTCCGCCTCGACGGTCTGGTATAGCACTTCCTTTTCCTTCATCAGCCGGTACTTTTCCTGGAGGATGTAATTCCGCTGCTCCAGCTCCCCCTCACCCATGAAAAGGGATTTGATCACATTGGGTTTCCTGCCTTTGCAGCCGGTGAGCGCCCATGTCTTTTCAGGGAGATCAGGCTGCACATAGGGGGTGCGGAGGCAGGGCTCCATCATCTGTCCCAGGACAGCATCTCCCAGTATCATGACAGGCGTTCTGTATTCGTCGGCCTTGTCGAAGGAGAGCATGGTGAGGTCCCAGAGCTCCTGGAGGTTGTAAGGGGCATAGACCAGGAGCCTGTAATCCCCGTGCCCTCCTCCTTTGACCGCCTGGAAATAGTCGGCCTGGCTTGCAGATATGTTGCCCAGGCCCGGTCCTCCCCTCTGCATGTTGACAATGACCGCAGGGAGCTCTGCCCCGGCCAGGAAGGAGATCCCCTCCTGCTTGAGGCTGATCCCAGGGCTGCTGGAGGATGTCATTGCCCTGGCGCCGCAGGCTGCTGCGCCGAAGACCATATTGATGGCTGCCACTTCGCTCTCTGCCTGTATAAAGGTCCCTCCCACCTGGGGCATGTGCAGGGACATATATTCCGGTATTTCGTTCTGGGGGGTGATCGGGTATCCGGCATAGAAGCGGCAGCCTGCCTGGATCGCAGCCTCTGCAATGGCTTCGTTCCCTTTGATAAGGACCTTTTTCATATCATCATCTCCTGGAAGTATCTCATCCTTGCGGCGGTAATCGACGGGTAAAGGGGTTTTGCTGACGGAAAGACCAATGGCATATGGTTCAATAATAGCCGAAGGGCCCCCCTTTTTGCAAAGCCGCCGCACTCGCCTGAGAGCTTGGTTTGAGAGGCTATGATGTCAAGCTTTCAACCTTGGAGAAGGTAGCGCACGCCCCCCGGCAAGCAGCTGGAAATGAAAATCGCCTGAACTGTCATGAGGAGTGACTCCCGCTTGGGCAGCCCTCCCTGTTGTCGGGGCAGAGAGGCCGCTCCAGCCTTGAAGTTCGCAGGGATATGCCGCTCTTGACGAATGAAGCTTGCCACTGTAAATGGTCATAACGCTTTCAGCCACCTACACTTGCCTTCGGCTCATACTTGTGGTAGCATTCATCAGGATGAACAGATATAGGTTCTCGTATAGAAGGCTTCTACCTTATAAGTTCGCTCCTTTACCAAGCGTACACCCTTCATCCGAACGTTACATTCAACAATGACATGAATACGCAAAATATTCTGAAGTTCATATGTATCTGCTTCACATTTGGCTATGCCATATTTTGCGCTTCTATTTTTGCTTTCTCGAAAGAAATAACATACAGTTCTGAATTAGCATACTATTTTGGGATGGTAATGAGATTGTGTTTCTACATTGGCATCGGTTCAATCTGGGCGTTGTTGAATCAATCAATATTTAAAAATAAACCTTCCGCAGCACATATCATATCAGTAATTATTTACATCTACTGCATTTTGATCGGTGGTGTTTTTACTGGTGAGGGCATGTAACAAACCTCTCAAGACCGTCGCGTGAGAGCACGTCTTGTGAATCCTCAACTGTTGCATATCCGCATACCTCACAAGTTGGAGGTGTAGGTCAAAAATAATCCATCCCAGAGTGCTCTGCATAATCTCCTATGGCTTTCCCCCGGCCTGTTTGATCGGGAGCAATAGCTGAATCCACGGGAAAAGAGAGGGAATCGGCTCTGTGGTACAATACCGGATGAATCGGATTGCTGTTCTTCCCGTGAATCTCAGGAACAAGATTGCTGCCGGAGAGGTGGTTGAGAGACCTGCCTCAGTGGTCAAGGAGCTCATTGAGAACTCCTTGGACTCGGGGGCTGGCCGTATTGAGATTGAGACAGCCAGGGCCGGAAAGAGGCTTATCAGGATCTCCGACAACGGTTGCGGGATGGAGAGAGAGGACGCCATTCTGGCCTTCGAGAGGTATGCCACCAGCAAGATCAAGGAAGAAGAGGATCTCTATCATATAGAGACCATGGGCTTCCGCGGCGAGGCGCTTTCCTCCATCGCCTCAGTGGCAAAGGTACGGCTCAACACATCACCGGGCGGCGGGATGGGGACCTGCCTGGAGATCATCGGCGGAGAGCTGAAGGATGTCAGGGACTGCGGCTGCACAGGGACGACCATGGAGGTGAAAGACCTCTTTTTCAATACCCCGGCTCGCAGGAAGTTTCTCAGATCCGAGACTACGGAGAACTCCCACATTGTGGATACCGTGACCAGGGAGGCCCTTGCCCACTGGTCAATAGGGTTCATCCTCAGGATGGACGGCGATGAGGTGATGGACCTGCCTCCTGCCTCTTCCCATGAGGAGCGGATCATGCAGGTCTTCGGCAAGGGTATCACAGACAGCCTTCTGGCAGCAGAGGGCTCCGACGGCCCCCTTGCGGTCAGGGCCTTTGTCGGCCAGGCCACCCTCCTCAGGAACAACCGGAACAGCCAGTATCTCTTCCTCAACGGGAGGCCCATAAAGGACCAGTCCATCTCCTATGCCGTTTCCAGGGGGTATGAGGGGTTGATCCCCAGGGAGAAGCATCCCGTGTTCTTCCTCTTCCTTGAGGCGGATCCTCATACCGTGGATGTCAATGTCCACCCCACCAAAAGGGAGGTAAGATTCGAGGATAAGCAGGCTGTCTTTGAGACTGTTTACAGGATAGTGAGAGGGGCGCTCTGGCGGAAGGATGCGTCATCCCCTGAGCCCCGGGAATGGGAGAGCTCTGAGGCTGAGAGGGGTCCTGCTGATGAGGGCTTTGCCATGTCAGCCTTTCAGCAGGCAGGCGACATGCAGCAGAGGGTCTCGGAGGGCCTGCCCCTCTATGAGAGCCGGACTATGGATGCGCTGCCCTTCCTCTATATCGGGGACACCCTGGTGGCAATCCCGGACAAGGGCGGCCTCACGGTCATGGACTACCACGCAGCCCATGAGAGGATCAATTATGAAAGGCTCCTCAAGGGGCTGGAGGCGCCTTCACACCGGTTCCTCTTCCCCCGGCAGGTGCAGCTCCCTGTCAGAGAGTACCGGGCTGTCATGGAAAACCTGGAGCTGCTGCGGGGCATGGGGCTGGAGGTGGAGGAGTTCGGCCAGAACACCGTCATTGTCAGGGCTGTGCCCGAATTCCTCATTGCTGCGGAGCCGGAATCCCTGCTCAATGATCTGGCAGCCTCTCTTATCAACCCTGTCAGGGACGGGCTTGATCCTGTGGAGTCCATGAGAAAGTCGGTGGCAGCACGGCTGGCCTGCCATTCATCCATCAGGGGCAGGGAGGTCCCTGACGGCAGGAGGATTGCAGAGCTCATGAAGGACCTGGATTCTGCGGAAAACCCCCATCAGTGCCCCCACGGCAGGCCGACGAGGATTGCCTTTTCCCCTGCCGACCTGAAGCGGATGTTCAGGAAGTAGTGCCCTCCACCTGTCAGAACATATAGCTGATGCCGAAGGTCGTCCTGGTGTTCACCTCGTTCTGAACGCCGTTGAGGTTCTGGACGACAGGGAAGCCCACTGACAGGAATACCGACCATCCCGCCTCTCCTGTGGCCCTTAGCCCCGGCGAGAGAAAGACCGAGTTGCCTCCGCTGTTGGGGTCCTTCGTTCCCCCCTGTTCCTGCTTTCCCTTCCATTCTCCGTTGAGCTCGACGACGAGGTCCCATGATAGCCGCTGTCCGGGGATGCGGTACGAAAGGGCAAGGTCGTAATCCAGTTTGTCTCCCAGGTTCACATCCTGTGCCCCCTCTGTGGCGAAGGTGCACTGAACGTCGGCGTCCAGAGAGAAGGAGGAGAGCCTTTTGCTGACGGAGAGTCCGACTATGGGGTCCCAGGATCCGCTGCCCGGCTGGAACTCAGTTTCAAACCTCTCCCCCTCGATGTCCTTTTCCGTTGTCCTGCCTGTGGGCGTCTTGATGCCGAAGGTGAGGGATGACTGAAGGCCCTGCTCCCTGCTGTTGAGGAATCGGTATTGTCCCGACAGGGTGAGGTCTCCAAAGCCATTGGAGTCGCCGTGGAGATGGACCTCGTCCGGTTCATCGCTGTGGGATTCCCGTATGTTCGCCAGGTGGATGTAGGGGATGGTCAGACTCAGGGTGAGGTCATCCGTCACGCCGTACCCCAGCCCCAGAGAGGTGTGCATGATGGAGTCAACACTATGGACATCCGTCCCGCCTGCCGCATGAGCCATAAGCTCGTTGTCGGTGAAGCTGTCGAGGTCAAGATACTCAGCCCTGAAGGACAGGAACCAGTTCCCCTGGGGGAGTGTTTCTGCTGAAACGGTCCTGATGGGGCCGGATTGTCCTGTGCCGGAGGTGGCAGAGGGGTGGTGTGCCCGGCTGTCGGTGGCAGTAAGAAGAATTAGAAGAGAGAGAGAGGAGATGACAAGGCCGGCAAAGTTTTTTCTCATAAGCCCTCCTTTTCCTTTGATTATGGATGAAGGAGGGCCGCCTGTCAAAGGGGAGGGGAGGATTTAAGGGGTTCTGATCAGGCGGAGATCCTCTCTACGTCGGCCCCTACCTTTCTCAGCTTTTCGTCCATCCTCTCATACCCCCTGTCCAGGTGGTAGATCCTGTCGATGGAG
>JBAZFD010000053.1:7498-9485 GCA_041653575.1 Thermodesulfovibrionales bacterium | reverse complement strand
AATACCTGATCGCTGTCTCCGGCAGCCCGAGCATCCTGCCCAGCCTCTCCACCTTTTCTGCGAAGAGGGAAAGGACCCTGTCTGTGTATCCCTGGGTAAGGCGACGGCACCGTTCAAGCTCCGCCCTGACCTGGAGGAGGTGGTTCCTGTCGCGGGCACAGAACCCTTTCCCCATGAGTCTCAGGTGGGACCCTATGGCCCTGCACTCATCAGGGTACAGGCCGCTGAGCCTGAGGTTCTCCACGAGAAGGATGAGCAGCTCCAGGAGGGGCTCCCAGTCTTTGGCGTGTTTCACCTCGGGAAAACGGTTCATGATACCGCTCGCGCAGGCAAAGGCGTAGTCCTCAAGCCCGATATCAGCCAGCCTCAGCTGCTGGGCCTCAGCCCCTTTCAGCCCTTTACGGTTGCTGATCAGATGCGCCCTGAGTCCGGTGATGGACTGAAGGAGATGGACCTCATCCCCCAGGAAAGGATCTGCCTTCGTTTTTGCCGCAAGAAAGGAGGCTATGAGCTCCTCCCCCTCCCTGTCCGCGATCCCCTTGCGGATCAGCGTCTCCAGGAGTTCTTCAACCCCACGGGCATTGAAGAACTCCTTCAGCTCCTCATGGAAGATCCTGAATTCCTCCTCAAAGGCAGGGCTGTAGTCCGCTCCGGGCGCGGTGAGCCTCTTCAGGATACCCTCGGAGGTCACCAGGTCTTCAGGCCCGGCGCAGCGGTGGAGCTTGTTCTGGAGGGTCTGCTTGATCTCCCTCTTGAGGTCCTGTGGGATGTCGTTCCTGTGGGCGATCTCCCTGATCCTGGTGAGAGGTTCAGCCCTCTTGAAGGGCTCGCCGTAGGAAGGGAGCCAGGGGTGTATCTTCCTGATGATGAGGCCGAGGTCAGGGTCTGTTGCATGGGAGAGAAGCTCCTCGATCTCCTCGGCAGCGCGGGCATTGTGACCGGGCCTGTAGTGATGGCCGTCCTCCTGGCAGGGGATCTGGCCGAGACCGATAAACCTGAGGTAAAGAGCAACAGCAACGAGCCTCTCTGCATCGATCCCTTCGGCAAGGGCATCACGCACCCAGAGGAGCTTCTCCCTCCAGCTCAGGTTTCTCCTGTCTGCCTCAACAAGGGTATCCAGGAAATAATCCCCCTGTGCCTTCTCAGACTCCTCTGTGAGGATCGCCCCGGCGATCAGGCAGAGCCTCTCCCTCGCTTCATTGAGGAGGGAAGGGGGATCGGGCCACTGCTCAAGGATGAGGGAGCCGGAGAATCCCCGCTTCAGGAGCCGATTCAGGAGACCGCGGACGCCTGCCGGGTCAGAGCCTGAGGGGCCTGTGAAGAGGGGGAGATGGCTGTCTGCATCGCCGTAGTTTTCATGAACATGGAGATGGATGATGGGGACAGAGGGGTTGAGGAGATCCAGGAATCCCAGATAGTCGTTCCGCGTCTCTGAGCAGAGATTTGCATGTCCCATGTCAAGACACATTCCCACATGTTCCGCCCCTCCCATCTCATGAATGGCGCTGAAAAGCCTGTTGAAGGCCTCAGGCCCTGTGTGAACAGTGTTCTCAATGGAGAGCCTGATCCCCTCTTCAGCCGTGAGCCTGATTATGGGGGTGATCGCCAGCAGGTAGGCCTCAGTCCCCTCTTCCTCATGGAAATGAATGTTCACGAGCCCCGCGCCGATCTCTTTTGCAAAGAAGATGTTCGACCTGAAGAGCTCAAAGGAAGAGCGTAAGGGATTCGCGTGCCAGGGCAGATGGACAGAGAGGGAGATATCCCGCACCCTGGACATCTCCCTGATGTACTCCCTCGTTCGCAGGGCTATGTTCTCCACATCCCAGCCGTCGGGGAACCACTCAAAGGCGGAGAACCTGTTGGAAAGGGCATACTCAAAGGGACCCAACAGCTCTGTTGTGAGGGAGGTCTGGTTTCCTATCCTGAAAGGGCATTCCGTCATATCTGGGGCCTCGACTGAACCACATGGACCTGTCCCGCTGAACAG